>NZ_FOLE01000008.1 GCF_900112255.1 Flexibacter flexilis DSM 6793 | reverse complement strand
TCGCGGCGTGGATTGCTCTTTTTTTCGGGCGTGCTTGTCCCGTCGGCCTGTGGGCTGGCCGTTTGTTTGTTATTCTCGTAAGATTTCATGATATTGCTGCCCTTCTAAAGAGGCGTTTACGTTGTTAAAATGTTTACGTGTTGGCCGCTTGGTACTGCAATACCTTGCGGCCTTTTTTATTTAAAAGTGGTTAGAGTGTAAAACAGTTAAGTTCTGTTTGCTTTTGGTTGATGGCTTCTTCTACCTTTTCACGCAAAATAGTTAAAATCTCTTTGCATAAATTTTTGTTGCTAAAGTCCACGTTTTGGCCAAAAGTCCCTGTTATTTTTAAATTAATACTATCGTCAGCCGTTCGTAAAATACTCTCTAACACCATTTTTCTTGATTCTAAGTTATTCAATACGGTGCTTAGATGTTGGGCTTGTTCGATGCGTTCGGCACGTTCAGCGGCCAAAATCTTAGGTATTAAACGCCTGTTTAATTCGGCTTGTTCTTCGGCGATTCGGGCGGCTTCTTTGGCGGCTTCGGCCTCTGCTTTTGCCTGTTTTAACTCTTCTTGTGCGATGCGTAGGGCTTCGGCGTTTATTCTTGCTTCGGCTCTTGCTTGCTCGGCGATTTGGTTGGCTTCTTCTGATTTTTGCAAAGATTCAATCATTTGATTAGTGGCCAAATCCTGCACTTGCTCGGCTATCTGTACCATGATTTGCGGTAGTGTTTGGGCTGCTGCCTGTGCTGCCTCTTCTGCGGCGATTCTGTCGGCTTCTGCTTCGGCGGCTTGTACAAGCTCTTCGCTAAACCCTGCGCCCTGTGTGGCCTCTTGTTCCTGTGCTATGGCTTGCGGCTCTACCTGTTCGGGTGCTGCCTGTATCGCTTCTGCGCCCTGTGTGGCCTCTGCCAGTGGTTGTACTTCGCTACCTGTTGAAACATTAAATTTTGCTTTGGCTTCTTCGCGTAAAGCTGCGATTTCTTCGGGTGTTCTTTGGGGCTTTTCTGCCGTGTGGTTGTTCTTTTTTGCCATGATTGTAAATGCGTTTAAATGGTTAAAAATGTTTGTTAAATAACTGTCTTTCAATCCTTTAACATTATAAAGATAGGCAAAAAGTACGGATTATGCAAGTGTTTGTCTCATTTTTTTTAAATTAATTTGCTCTTTTTCAGGTACTTACGCGCAAAAAACGTTGTTTTTTGTCTCAAAATCTGCGATAGCAGCACGCCCCGCCCTGTCGGCTGCGGACAACTGTCCATGTGTCAAAATAGCGTTATATGATGCGCTGGGCGTTGGTGGGTGGTCGGGCTGGGTAAGGCCGCGTAACGCGCTCACAGGCCAAATAAAAGGCCTGTACCGCTTCGCGGGTCCCCTATGGGAAGGGCGTGGAAAAGGTGGGCGTAAGCATAAAAAAAGCCCCCTATGCAGGAGGCTTAGAATCTTACTGTCAATTGGTTACATCATCGTCTCTGGGATATAGTTACTCACACTACCGCTATTCATCAACTTACCATACTTGCCATAACACAGCGTATCGTCTGCATCTGAAAAGTGGGTGGTTTCTTCTTGTGCAGCGTTTATATCGCGCTCAGCTCGCTTGTCCTTCTCAAAGCCATTGCGCCCTTGCAACACGCCTGCATTCTGCTTGGAGAGGAGCAAATACTTACAATTGCGCTCATTGTAGCGTATGCGGGGCAGTCGCTCGTCGGCCTCACTGTGCGCCATTCCCCAAAATAGATAACGCGTGTGGTGGCTGGCTGCTTGCCCGATATAGTGCGGGACAACTGTCCAACCTCGCTTGCGTAACACGGCCATAAACTCGTCGGCGAAGCTGGTAGGACGCGATGCGTCGGTAAAGACGGCGGTATGGTCATAATAGAAATTAACCTCTTTCTTGGTCTTGGCCTCGTAGTAGTCGCAGAACATGGCGGCCAAGTCCTGCAATCGTTTGGGCGTCTTGACAAACAGCGCATTCACCGCACGGCTTTCAATGAACCCGTTACGGCTATGCTCTTGCCTGACTACCAATGTATTGATGTGTGCGCCCCAATCGCAAGCGATGTCAAAGGGGCGGTTCATGTCGATGTCGCCGTCTGCTCTACAATCCAAATCCGTTACTTTGCTAAAATCAAAACCCAAACTGTCCAAATAGCGGTAATTGCTGGAGGCGTAGTAATGCACCTGCTCATTGAGCAAGGGATAAAAACCACCTTCTATTTTCGTGGGACGAATGCACTTAATTTCTCCGTTGTAAATCAAGGGCGGCAATTCGCGTTCCATGTTTTTGAACCATTCATCGCCCAATACCTCACGATTAAACTCAGAGGGGGCGCGGATATACAAATACTCTTTCGGGTTGGCCTGCGCTAATTCTTCCATTTTATACAGCCATTTGCCGCGTGTATTCCAAGGAATTGTCCCAACAAACATAGTGCTGTGGTGAATGGGCAGATTCGCATACGGCTTGTCTTTATTACTGCGGTTAGTGGCCAATACATCATGGAATAAATCGTCATACTTGAGCAACTGCATTTCATCACCTGTTACCGAATCGGTATTCAACCCGCGCCCGCTCCCAGGGCGGTCTTGTGAAACAAAGTGGAATCCTGCGCCCGTGTACCAAATCATGAAGTGGTCGTAAGCCAACGGCGGTTGGTACGGCTCTGGCCATTTCCAAGCCTTGGGCGGCTTTCTTCCGACAAAATAATGAATGTCTTTGTGGTAGCCTAAACGCGCCAAGCCCTCAATGGTAGAGGGCAAGGTGCGGGTAATGATTTGAATATAGCTTTCACCCACGATTACATTGGCCGAACGGGGCATTTTAATGGCGATGTCCTTGATTCTCCACGCTAAAATACTGGATTTACCAAGCCCACGACCACCCTCTAAAAACTTGTGTACCTGCATGCCTGTCGCCAACATGAGCTGCGGTAAATTAAACTTGAGAATGGTCTGTTGATTCGCTGTCATGGGAAGGAGTAATCGGAATAGGGATAGGTTGCGATTTATTTAATTCGTTAGCCATCATGCCCACCAAATTGACGGCCCCTGCTTGCATGAGGGATTGCATCATGGAAACAGAAAAATCATTGAGCACCAACTCGTAAGTATGTGGCTCAAGGGCGGCAAAATCGGGCATATCAATGTCCACTTCGTTTAAGTTCGTGGCCTTAATGAGTTGGGCAATTGCGCCGTTCAACCCTTTAGGGTCGCGTAAACTTTTTGATAACTTGATACTATCAAAACATTGTTCAATGACTAACCTGCGCCAAAACTCTTTTTCGCTTCTATTAATCGAACCAAAGATTTGTTTGGTTTTACTGATATAGCGGTAAGCCGTCGCACGCTTCACGCCATACTTGAGCATGAGCATATTGACTACTTCTGATTCTTTCACGAGGTTGCGGATTTGGTTGTCGGCAAAATCGTAGATGTCAAACAGTTTCTTTTGTTTGTCGGACAGTTCGCCATTGCCTGTGCGCAAAAATTCGATAATGTCGTCTTCATCAGAACGCTGTTTGGCTGGCTTGCCGAAGTTTTCGGGTTCATTCGCGCGGCTGCTCATCGTATTTCCTCCCCTAATTTAATCGAATCAATCAGCTTGAGCGCGGCGGTAATGGCGGGCGATGAACCTTGTTGCGCCAATTCAAAATTCTTTTTGCGTACCAAGGCCTCTTGGCGCAGTCGCCCACGTTGGACAGTTTCGTAAATTACCCCTGTACGCATTTGGTAGCTGGAGACGAAACGCTCGCGCTCTACCTGCATAATCACGGCCAATTCCTCAAGGCTAAAGAATAGCGCGGCCATGTCCTCTAATGCGGAGAGTTGTTCTTGGTTTAGGTTTAGTTCGTTCATTTATTTATCTCGTTTTCAATGACTTGTTTGTAAAAATCTGCTACCGCTGGGAGTGTAAAAATAGTCCCTGCCTCCAAACGCGGATTGTTGGTAAAGTTGGCGGAGCTAACCACCGCAACGCCCCACTGGGCATTTTGTATCACCAATATTTTGGCGTGGCAATGGGTCTGTTTTAGGCGGGTGGCCACAGCCTGCGCGAACTGCCATGCTTCGGGTTTGCGCTTTTCGGTGCGGTAATCAAACACGCAATCAAAGGCCGTAATTTGCCCCTGCTCAATGAGGTTGTGAATGCTTCTAAGCGGGTCTTCCGTGACTGCCCACGTGGTCATGGCCACGCTCGCTGGGCCTGTTTGCTGTAAAATATGCTTGAGCAGTTCGTGGCTGCTCCACTGGCCATGGGTGGCAAAAGTGATGATTGTATTTTGCGCTAATTGCCCAATAACTTCCCGCAATTGCTTGATACTGTTGCCTTCTATGGCCTGAATGTCGGACAACTGTCCGAGAAGATAGGCACTGGCCGTTGGCTGGCTGGCGGGGCTTTCGGTGGTTTTATCTAAAGAAAATAACATCTTAGTCCTGCGGTGTTTGTTGGGATAAAATACGCTCAATCATTGCACGGCGTTGCTGCCAAACGTCGATGTTTTCGGCACGTTTGCGGCCTGCTCGGGCGTGGGAAATGTTGGCGATGAGATTGCGCCGCATTTTCTCCAAAACGGCGCGGTCAAGGGCTTGTAACTGCTGCTCCTCGTGGCTGGGGGGCGGGGGTAAATGACCAAATTCCTTGTAATAATCCACCGTTTCAAAGCCTTGAGAGAGCGAATCGAACAGCTCCAAGATTTGAAAGGCCAAGGCTTTGCGCTCCTCGTCGTTGCTGGCATAGCGAAGCTGGCCATGCAAAAAAGAGGCTTGGGCATACTGGCTTTTGGCCTGTTTGTCAATAGAGATTACCGTTTCATTGTCAAGGGATTGAGAGAGGTGAGCAACACTGTTTTGTATAGCCTGCGTTTCGCGTGCTTGCTGAGCGGATTTAGCGGCTTGGCGCAAAGTTTCGGCGATGCCCGATAGGGCTTCGACTAACTTTTTGTGTGCAAAGTTGGAGGGGGTGGCAAAGAGGGAAAGCAGGGCGGCATTATTGCCGTACTGCTGATAAAGGGCTACGCCCAAAGCGTAGTCCCTGCCCGAAGCCAACCATTGTTCAATTTCATTCATGCCGAAATTACGGCATGAAGAAATTAAGGCAAAAGGACAGTTGTCCAACGGGCAAGCACCCACAACACGCAGCCTTGCCCGTCCGTGTAGGTTTCATACCCGTTGGCTTGCAAAGTGTTGGCCACTTCTGAAGGCTCAAGCAAAGAGCCGTGATGCGCGTTGAGATTCTCGGCGATTTGGTCGGAAGAAAAGAAATGGTCAGCCTCCTGCATCGTGCAAGGCCTGTACGATGTCATAAACTCATCCAATATCTTTTTGTGCGAGGCGGCCATAAATGAGGTGCTTGGGTGCTTCGCCAAAACAATAGCTAACAACTACAGGGGGGCTTGCGCCCCCACACCCAAGCAAGGCCTTGCAAGCATGGTCGTAATTGTTAGTAAGAAAAATTGTTTTGGCGTTACAAACATAAAAAAAGGCTTCTGCAATGCAAAAGCCTTTTTCGTAAAAATATGAAGTAGTTTAGGTATTAGGTAATTTGAAGGGTGATGTCAAGCGTATAGCTTTCCACCGTCGTACCTGTGGGCGTACCGTCGTGGGTGATGCGGCCTATCACTTGGAACGGGAACAGGCCTGTCGCCTCTGGCGTGCCTGTAATTTCAATCTTGCCCGTTTCGGTGTTGAGGGCAAGCCCCATGCCTGCGGGCAAGGTGTTGGCATTCATCACGCTGGCCTCATGGATTTTCTTGGACGGAAGCACAAAAAACTGGTGGTTGGCTGCTGCTTGCGCGATGGCATAGATGCCATTGCCCAAAGCCACGTAGCTTGGGGCACCCCCCACAAAGGAAATGGCCAAGGTAAGGCTTGGCTCAAGCTGTACTACTCCTTTGTAAATGGGAGCAATACGACCCAAACTTTTCCATGTAATTTCGGCTCCTTTGCCGTCTTTTACGGCTGTGCCTGTGGTGATTTTTCCTGATTCGTACTTGGCTGGCAAGCCCTCAGAACCCACAACACGCCAGTAGGTTGTATCTAATTCACGAACCAGCAAAACCATGCTACTATTCTTGAATTTTTCGATAAAGCCCAAAAGGTAATCCTTGTTGCCTGGATGCCAAATTTTCAATGGGTTTTCGGCGGATTTACCGTCTGTATCCCCCACAATTTCGGATTCCAAGCTCCCTTTTTGCTGTGTACAATAGATTTTTTTCCAAGACTTGCCTGGCTTTAGTACGAAATTTCCTACCAAGGTTACTTCGTCTTCAAGAGAGGTTCTTTGCTCCTCTGGTTTGGTTTTGGGAAAAACGAGAATGTCGCTGGCTAAGATGTAACACAGCTCGGATTGAATGCCTGCATCATTATTTTGGCCATTCTCCCACAGAATATCTCTAATGTTATACATGGCTTAGATTCCTTTCTCCTGCGCTGGCACAGGCTTTAAGTACAAATCCACAAAGCCGTTAATTTCCTTCACCAATTTGGCCAAGAGTTTGGCATCGTCGGCCAATTGTTCGGCGGTAATCACCCCCAAGGGTGTGGAAATTTTGGGGGCGGCCAAATGGTAGTCGCGGCCTTCAAAAGTAATGGCCACTTGTCCATGCTTGCGCTCGGTTTGCTTGATGCGGGCTTCGGACTGCGCCAACTGCTCGGACAGCTCTTTGATAATCGCGGCTTGCTCGGCTTTGTCGGCCTCTAACTGCGCATTTTTGGCGCGTTCTGCTTTTAGTTCAGCCTGTAAGTCTTGTTCTTCGCTTACAGGCTTTTTGTTTTTATCTTCCATTTAATCAATGGTTTTAAAGCGTTTATAAAAAGATTTAGGTTAAGCGACAAGATTGCCAAAGACTTCGCCTTCAATGGTTTCAAAGCCCACCCCACGTTTAAAGTCCACCATGCAATTGATGATACGGCCAGTCCATTGGAATGTCATATTCACTTCTTCATTGATGCCATCTTCCATGTAGAGCATATTGTCTTTGTGGCCTAACATAATGCGACCTTCTGGCCAGTTAAGCGGTGCAACCAACTCACAGGTTGTTCCGTCCAGCGTGCTGTTCATCACTATTGCATTTTGAAATTCTGCGCCTCTGCGTCTGCGGTTGTATTTCAACAAAGTACGTTGGTCCACGAACATTTGCAGACCAGGCAAACGCTTGTTGAGCGGCACGGTATCAAACATTTCTTCCAATTTGCGCACCACGTTGTCTTCGGTGATAGCACCAAGGGCATAGGGAACAATTTTGCCTGCGGCAACGGCATTGTTGTAGATTTTTATCCAGCCATCAAAAGAGGCCAAAGTATCACCCGCTACGCCATCAGGCGGAGGGCCTTGATAATCGCCATTGACCACTACGTTGTTAATATCGTAGCGAAGTCGTTGCAATACTTTATCCACTATCTTTCCGACAAAGGGTGTTTTGGTGTATTGAGAACCGTCTGTTTTCAACCAAGCCAAGGCGGTACGCTCAATCTCCTGTGGGGTGATTTCAATATCTATTTTACAGGGACGAACCATATTGAGTTCTGGCTTGAATTTAACACCGCCTTTGGGGGTAAACTTGGTTTGGTAAGGCTGCATGACATCGCCTTTGTGTTGTATGACGGTGGCCACCAACTGGTCTTTTACGCCATATTCTGGCTTGCAGAATATTCTCCAGTCTTCCTCTTTTTCGAGTTTATCGACAATGGTTTTCTTCTCGTCTCTATAATATGCTCCCAGCATATCATTGACTTCTTCAAGCTCTATGCTTTTTCCTGCAATGTTAATCGAAGGCATGGTGATGGGGTGAAGGGTTTAGATTAAAAAATAAGGTTGATTCATTGCGTTATTTTCGATTATGAAAATCCTCTGCAATTTGATTGAGTGTAAAGTTGGTGGACGCGTACACAGGCACTTGCGCATCTGGCTTACTGCCATCGTCTTCGGCTTGGTGGTTGAGCGGATTAGAATGCTGCGAACCTGGTTCTTTGCCTAATTTTTTGATTTCGGCTTGGGCTGCCTCGTACTTGGTTTGCAAATCGGCCAAAGCCTGCGTTTTGTCGTCAGCTTTGAGCTTGGTATTGTCGGCGATGGCCGCGTCAAGTTGCTGCTTGAGCGTGTCATAGCCTGCGGCTTTGTTGGCCGTGGCTTGCGCAACGAAAGCCATGCCCGTGATGCCTTGTGCGCTCAGCTCGTTGTTTACTTTGGCGATGTCTTCGGCGGAGATTTCGGTTTTGCCTGCAAGGGCTACTAAGGCAGGGAATTTTTGGAATGAAAAAGCCATGTTATGATTGGTTAAGAATTTGCTGATGAAGGAATTGGACGGCTTCAGTGTAGGTTTTTACCCCGTCAATCAGGCCAATGTCAGCCGCTTGGGTGGCGGCATACATTGCGCCATTGAGCGGGGCTTTGGTTTTGCTGTCAATTTTCAAATTGGGGCGATTGGATTTGACCCAATCTTGGAATACCGTGTTAATAGCACCAAGTTGCTGTTTCAGGGCTTCGGGCTTGCCGTCAAGGGCTTGGTAGTACTCGGCATTCTTCACATCGCTGTCTGGAGCCGTGATGTAATGCTGGGTAATGCCGTCTTTTTTGAGCTTTTCGCGCACGTCGGTTAGCAAGATGGCCGTGCCAATGCTGCCCACTTGGGTGGTGAGGTTTTGGGCAAACAGGTGATGGGCGGAAACGCCAATCCAAACGCCTGCCGAGGCTATCATATCTTCGGCCAAAACCAAGGTTTCTTTTACTTGCGATACTTCATTGATGGCGCGGGCAAAAGTTTCTGTGCCTGCAACTGAGCCTCCTCCCGTATCGGTGATAAACATAATCCCGCCCACGTTGGGGTTTTCGGCGGCTGCATAAGTGGCTTGTGTCAGCTCACGTGTTCCTACCGAGAAGCAGGTAGAATCTTTGGTAATCGGGCCTTTTACTTCGATGACCGCAATAGAATTTTTCGGAACGTTAGAGGCCGTTTTACTGGCGGCTGTAAAGCCTGTGGCATGATCCCCCACGATATAGTAACATTCAGGCTCAAGGATTTTGCGCGGAGTCTTCTCGGTACTGGCTTTGCTCAAATAGTCCATTACCATTGGGTAAACGCCTGTTAGGTAGCTTTCGTGAACTAACCAGATGTCTTGGTTTAAAATGGATAAGGCCTGAAAAATATTCATGCGATCGGGATTTGGATTGCTAAAATGTGTTGCAAACCTGCCTGATTCATGCAGCTAAAAAAAGGACAAACAAAAAGCCTATGCAGTTGCTGCATAGGCTTTGCAATGAAGAGGCGGGCGCATCTCGTGTATTGCCATTACTTGCCTACACTACTCAGCTATTGCCATTGTTGGCCCTACTGTCTCGCGCCTTGCCATGTCTTTAAAGTAGCTGAATCACAGGGATATAGTTGTCTGTCATTGCACCTGCTGCCAATACTTTATCCGTCAGACCACCAATGGCCTGTATTCTGTTGTATCCGATTTTAACGACTCTGGAGAATGCTCCGTAATATTTTTTGCCATCGACTGTGATTTGAATAGCAAAGGCAAAATATTGATTCTTGCGAATGTCTCTGCCCGATGAGCTTTTAGTCCCTCTGGGAATGAGCCTGTAATGTCCTTCCTCGTCCACTGGCATGGTTCTAAACCATTGCTCGCGCTCAATCGGCACGGCCAACAGGCTGTTTTCAGCGGGCAAAGCAAACTCGGTAGCGCGGCCAACGTTGGCCGAATCGTTGTGTTTGGGGTGCGTCCAACGCGCTGAGATTTTGAACTTTACGGATAAATCCGCCCCATTTCTTTTCTTGCTTTTTTGTCTGGGCTTGCCTCGCAAAAGGCATACAATCGGCTGGTATTCAAGGAACTTTTGATTAAACGCCGACCAACGCAAATAGATGTTGTTGTTATCGCACAAGAGGGTGAGCTGTGGAATGCTAATTGGTGGCTCTGCATTGACATTGGCGGCCACAAAAGCCTTGAGCTGGCCAAGCGTTACTTTATAGGTTGGCTCATTGCCCGATTCGTCGGATAGAGGGAGTAAATCCGTGCCTTTTAGTTCGCGGGGTAGGGCGGGTAATTGAAATATTTTGCTGCCTTCGGATGGTTGTGTCATAGGAGTATCGGGGTTTGGTTAGTCTGAAAAATAACTGAACCTGAATTAGTTAGCAGGTATTGGGGCGGGGCGTAGAAGGGCGCGGGATTCGGGTTTGTTCCTTCCCATTTCATCGTTCGGTAATTGCCTTTATTTACAGTACCCTTGTTGTCCAAATCTGCTTTAGACAAGAGCAAAGGATAATCCTTTGAACCAAAGATTTTGCGCTCTTCGGTGCTGAGTTGAGCCACTAATACCACAGGAATACCCGCATATTGGGCAAGCCATTGCGTTACGTCGGGGCGGTCTTTGGGAATGTTACAACCCACTTCGATTTTGTAGGCTATTCCGTGTTTGCTGCGGCTGAAATTCTCGGCGTAATTGCCTGTTTGTTGCGTGAAGATAATCTCCCCCACATTGGCGTTTTCTGCAAGGGTTAAGGCTTGACTGACAACACTTTGAACGGGATAATAGTCTTCTGTCAAATCACGGCAAGCAATGATTTGCAGGCCTGTGATTGCGCCGAAATTGTCCCCTGAAAAGCGTGTGATGTTCATTTTACAAATGTGATTTGTTCAGATTTGTAAGCGAAGGACAAAAAAGGGACAAAATTAAAGACCCAAATTTTTTTTGGCTTCTCGGTGGCGATAATAGCGTTTTTTCAGCGTGTCTTGCGCCAAATCGTCTTCGCTGATGTCGTAATGGGCGCACCATTCGGTGAGTGCCTCCACGATTTTGCGGTTTGGGCGTTGGCTGTCCATGAACAAATAAAGCTCCTCGTACATCATGTTGGTAAAGAGGCGGGCAATTTGTTTTTCGCGTTCGGGTCGCACATGAAAACGCCTTTGTTTAATAAGCGATTCGCTCAAGGTGATGGCCAAGAAATGTTGGTCGGCAAGGGAGCGGATTTTGCGGACGGGGTATTGTTGGAAGGCTTGGGCGATGCGATTCCAGAGCTTTGGCTCAAAGTGCTGGCTGCTGTAAGGTCCTTGTCCGAAGGCCTGCGCCAAATAGTGGGCTAAATAGCGGGGGATGGGGATGTGATAGGTCATTGGCTTGGGCTTTTTACAAAGAAGGGGCAGAAAAAAGGACAGAAAAAGGACAAAAACACCTACCCCGAAAAAAAATGCGTTAGCTGCCTGAAGGGGCGCAGCCGCCTCCTCAAGAGGCCGAAGCGTAAGCGTAGCCGTAAGGGAGCGGCCACCCTTTTTCGGGTGGCAACGCCCAAAGAATTTTTTATTGAAGGATAGGGAGACTAAATATCATTTCCTTTCAACAAGCAGGATATTATCCAAAGAAACAACAATACTGTAATCAGGCCATTGAATAGTGAAAGGTAATTTCTTATTAAAATGCTTACAGACGAATAGCCCAACATTCAATAAACTTTTTTCGCGGTCTTTGGCCACTTTTAACTCTTCCTCAATGTTGGAAATGACTTTCGTTGTTTCTATCAGTTCATATTCCAAATAGTCTGGCTCTGTAGAATCTTTTCCACAAGGGGGTTTCTTTATCAGTTGTTGCATGAATTGAATATTGGCAAAATGTTGTCTTATCCGTTGTGTATCAAGCAAACTTACGTGGAGTTTTCCCATCTCAGGCCTTAGTCTTTTTTCTAATTCGTATGCGACGATATTTATCACACACGCTGCCTTTATTTCATCTTTCCCAATGAGTTGAATGATGTTTGATTCGCTCAAATCATCTATGTACGCCGATACATTAAACTGGTCTTTTTCCCATTCGATTTTATAAATAATATTCTGTATTGTTACGTGTGGTAAAGACATGACCATGTGATGAATAAATCTGCTATAATCCCTGTAATCAATAGAGGCTAACAGTGGAAAATTACGCATAGTATCCTCTCTATTGGGAGAATATTTTAGAACAGTATTAAAAAAATGTTCTTGTCGTTTGGTATATCGCTGCATGATTTTCAAAGAGTTTAAGCCCGCACAGATGCACGGGCTTTTGGGGTTTAATTATAAATATATTCTCCTGAAATATTATTAGCACAATACCCGCATACGCATTCATACAGCAGCTCTTTTCCTTGCATAATTCTTGCTGGCGAATGGTAAAATATACTGCTGCATTTTTCGCACTGAAATTGCCCATAGTCAGCCGTCAAACTTGACTGAAAAAAGAATAATGAAACACGAATTGTTGTTTCAAATAAGTGCTTTCTCTGTACCTTTCTCTCCAAAGAAAGTTCATAACTTTTAGCAATTTTTTGTTTTTGAATATCAGATAGTTTAGAAAATTTTTTGCCATAAATTGATAAAGATACTTTCATAATCAAATCGCATAAACGATTGTGTTTTATCCGCTCTTTTTGATACTTTTCACGATAAATTTCTCTGTTTTCAGGCTTACGCGCTTTGAGCGTTTTTTGAAAGTAAAAATTATATTTTTCGTCGGCATTATCAGCCATTTGACGAAGAATTTGTGTTGTTGGAAGTATCATAAAATCAGAAATTTAAAGGTGAAACAGGTGTGATTTTTACAGCAATTGAATCACATAAACATAAGTACAATTGAGACGATAAGAACGTATATGTTCGTACTTCTTTCAAATGATTATAAAAAGAAGAAATGTCCATTTTTTTGAGTGGCTTACAGCGTTTATGCCTTGTATTTGTAGCCTGAATTTTGTCGTTCATATACTCAAAAAATCGTTCAATATCATGCACAATATCTCCATCTAATGCTCGTAGAAAATCAGCGATTTCCTCCTCTAATTTGTTCTTTGATGAAAGAAGGCTATACTCAATCAAATACATCTTTTCGGGGTATATTGAAGATTGCGCGGGCTTCTTAGTTGGCTCATAAATCAACCCATTATCTGTTTTTGTGCAGTACATTTCGGCGATGTTATTGGCAATCTTTATCATTGTACGAATCGAAATCATATTCATTTTACGGCTTCGACAATGCGCCAACAAATCAATAGCAAGAGCAGAACCACTGACAAAAGTTTGACCAGGTTGATAAACCTCTTCCATTATCTCGGACAAACTCAAGAGCGTTATTTCTTTGCAGCTGTACTTGGATAAATTGCGCAACTGCTGTTCCACTTCGTCGAGTGCGGCTTGGGCTTGTTTTTCCAACTCCTCAATCTTTCCCAGTGCGATTTGATACTCAAGCTGTGTAGGTCGCTGCTTGAGTTCGGCTATCTCTTCTTCCAACGCGCTCGGCTCAGGCTCTGCCTGCGGCGTGGGTATGGCCGACTTCTTATGCAGACCACCCAACCCGAAACCTGCTTCGCGGACTTCTGGCGGAGCTGGTGCAACCTGCATCGGTACGTCGATGTAAAATGTTATTTGTTGTGGTACTTCTTCGGCGGTTACGTCCTGCACTTCTACCTTTGGTTTTCGTTTGTCCGCAATTGCGGACACCGATTTGGCTGTAACTTTTTGGCCTGTTGCTTGGGCTATTTCGGTGGCCTCTTGCCAAACCTCTGACCGATGTACAGGGCTGACATTAGCAAGCTCCCTGTACTGCGCTTCGTTTTGCGGCAACTCGGTAACTCCATTTTGGGCAAGCTCTTGACGCACTCCTGCGGCTTTGATGTACTGGTATGCCGTACTGCGGCCAATGCCATGTTTTTCGGAGATATACTCCTCGAAAGTATTGTAGCCTTCTCGATACAGGCGTTTTTCCTGAATCTCTAATAGAGCTGCACCGACTTCCAAAAAAGCCTGTTTGTTTTTCTCTATAACAGCCTCTAAGTCAAGAAGTCTGTTAGATTCTTGGGTTGATAATACGTTAGGCGTTGTCATAAGCAAGCGTGTCGAAGTTGATCACTTTGGTAGGGTTGGAGCGTCTCCAATCTTCATATTGCTCTTTGATAGAGGCTATCAGCAAGGCCAAAAATACAATCTCGGTATCGGCTTGCTCTTGTGCTTGCTTGTCTAAGTGAATCGTCTTGACCCAATCAACTAATTCTTGTTCCCTCTGATTATTAAGCATTTCGATGAATGCCATTAAGCTCTCGTAACCAAAGCGTATGGTTCTTGTATCGGACAAAAAGAACAGGTTATTGTAGTTCTTTTTCCAAAATCTGTACACCGTCCAAAAATTGGCATCGTATTCCTTTTTGGTGTTGTCTGTATAAGGGTTAATAAACAGGTTGTACAGAAACTCCTTGATGTATTTGGCCTCGCCCGAATTGAACTTAATCGGAATGGCGGGCATTTTGCGTGCTATTTCTACCATTTTGTTTTAGTGGCTAAGGGTTGAGACATTTTATTGGAAGGGCTAAGACTTTGGTTTTTAGATAATTCTTGCGCCTCCAAAAATTCTTTCTGTGTAATACAAGTTCTTGGGTACGAAGAATTTAACTTGTCAATCAGGAGCTTATTGCCGTATTCGTCCAATAGCAGATTGTAGGCAATAGTGGCCGATACCAATTGTTTTTTTCGCTCAAGCTCATTGAGATAAGCGTAGAAACGCTGTATGCCGTTATAGTCTTTGAGTAGGGGCTTTCTCAAATAGAACTCGCCATTTTGGTCGGTTTTATTCCAGTTCTCGCGCTCGTCCACGAAATCGAAGGAGTAAAAGCGTTTTTCAACCTGATAGCCTGTGGTGGGGTGGTTGAAATTGTAATATATTTTTGCAGTAAAAAGGCTGCTTGTATCGCTGGCTTTCAGCAGATTACGATTGCTATACATAATGATTTTGTTAAAAATTATGCAGTCAATTTTGAATTGAGCAAACAATTTCCGATGTTTGTTCTGTTAGGACTTGACCGCTTTGTCCACGTTATACTGCAAGAGATTACAGTAGTCGCTCATCACCTCCCCGTGATGGGCTATTTTTGTTTAAGCCCATTGCCTCCCGCAGCCGCGCCCCCCAACTTTTTACATTTGTCCCCACTCTTGCAGGCATCGGTAAAAAGCGGTCATTTAGAATTGTTTTTAATTGCATTGCTAAGCCTTGCGAAGGCAGGCATAACGCGCCAAAGTTTTCCACATTTCCACACCCTTTATATTTTGTTTTTAATAATGTATTCCTTACAAAATAAAAATTTATGCCGCAATTTGCGGTAGTTCCGCAAGGGATGCAATTATTCAAAACATTCAAAATCAGCGACTTATGTTGTTTTGTTTTCTTTTTCGGTTGTGTAGTGTTATTGCTTGTTTTTCTGCGCCAAGCGTTGGCTTTTTCTTCGGCTGTGGATACCTCTACGGATAGCTCCATTTCGCTGAACTCGTCCACAAAAACTTCCTCTGCTTGCACCTGTTTTTGGCCGCGTTTTGGCTTGGCTGGCGGCTCTGCTTGCTGCTGGTGTTTGAGTACCGATGCGATACATTCAGCGTTGATTTCTTCGGCTGTTTTCTCCTTGTGGATAAACTTTAGATTGACTTTGTAGGCCGTGTTGAAATGGTGAGAAGTGGGATTATTGGTTGGAGTGAGCAAGCCGAGTTGAACGCCTCTGTCAATATGGCGTTTGGCCGTGTCGGGGGACTGCTTAATGTAGCTGGCCACCAGTGCGGGGGAAAGCTCCACCATGATAGCATCAACGGCTATTTTGGTTTGTACGGCTGTTTTGGTAACGGTATTGAAGATATGTATAACGAACTTGTGATAAGCTCCACGAATTTTGTCGGCCAATCGCTCGCAAGCGTCGTTGTATTGATTGATGTCAGCGTCAAGTGCAGCGGATAATCGCTGAATATCTCTTGGGCTGATTGCGGTGGGTGTTAATACAAAACTACTCATATTATTGGTCTATAAAAAAATGATAACAATCTATCTAATTGGGCAATTGAACGGGCTTAAAGGTTATCTTTTCGCACAGTTCGACGTGGCGAATACCGTCAAACATTGACCAACATCGACATTGATAGCCTGCACGTTTTGCGTAACGGGCCAACCTTCTCCCCGATGGGATAGCGTATATTGAACAGTAGGCCATGCCTTCTTCTTCGGCAAGCCATTGAATTTCTGTATATATTTGTTCAAGCAATAATTTTGCTTTTGCTCGGGCTTTAATCTTCGATATAGTCATAATAATAATTTATAACATTCAATAATAATTTAGAAAACGGGGCAACAGATTACCCCGTCATCGGGAGGGTGAAGGCTATTATCCTACCTTCATATTTCTAAGGTCGGCCAATGCTTCTTTGGCACGGCGGCATAATCGCGGCTAAGGAATTTTGTTTTTCCTTGTATGCCAACAACTCATCTAATTGAGCCTTAAACGGCTCTAATTGCTTGCTAAACTTGGCGCACAAACTATCGTTATGCTTGTGTTTTTTTAGCATCTCCTCGCAAAACGCGATGTTATCGCGGAGATATAATTCATTGTCGCTCATCATATCCGAAAGATGTTTTGCACAAAGTGAACGGGTCGCCCTGTGCGGCCTAAATACTTTTTTACTTCTTCTTTTGTGGCCTTGTCCATATTTTTGGAACACACAAAAAATTCATTATATTTGCGTCGCATTATCATAAAACATTAAAGTTTTTTAGCCCTGCACACGCGCCAACGTTGCAGGGCTTTTTTTGTGAATAATTAAACCATTGGCCGCTGAAAATCAGCATAAAGAACTTTTTGCGATTTGGCCAAAATCGCGGTGGCAAAACACGGCGCAAGGCTGCCCCATGCTTTTGAACAACTAACGGTAAACTATTTAAACACACCAATTTCTACCTCAAAGAACTGATTGCCACACGTTTGCGGCCTTGTAAATCGTGGTAGCAGTACCACCACAATTTGGAATTAGCGAATACTTAAAATCTGGCATCATGCTCATTCTTCAGCGCGGAAACAGCAGATTACAGTAAGTTGTGTTACGCTGAATTGCAACCGTAGCAGGAATCGAACCTGCATCTTGGCATTGTTGCCACGCTCTAAGCCATACTTTTTAAGCTATACGGTTTCCGTTGGTGGCACTACCGACCACCTTCTTCGGGTAATGATTTAGTAATGTGTTGGCTATTTGCACAGCTTGTTAATAATGGACTTGAAAACTCCTTGTGCTTTTTCAAGCTCATCAATCGCGCGTGAAACCTCCTCTAAAAGCGAATCCCCTTCCTCAATAGTCTCAAGAACTCTACGTTCAAGAATCAACTCACTGTCTGCTGTTTTTATCAGCTTACTGAAGACTTTTTCAACAGTTGAGGCCTCTACTTTATTTAGTGCTGCCATCGGCTACTATTTCGTTTTGATTAGCTGGTTTATATAGTGGTATTGTCTTGGCCAGATATTCAATATGAACAGTGAGAAACTCTAAATCTCCCCTTAGTCTGGCACGAAGCGATTCCCCGTCTTTGTAATTAAACCTCTGGCAAAAGTCATTGGTCAAACCTGTTTTCCCGTTTCGCTTTAGCCCTTTATACTCCTCCTTGATTTTTTCTGCATCCATAATTCACAGTTGATTTTAGTTAAATTTCAATGCGAGTGGCTATTTTTCTTACACAATGGCATTCTTTTTGTTACCAACTTATTATATTTGCACACTATATGTACATAATGTGTGTAAGAATTGATACAAATATCAGTTGAAATAAACTGAATTACAAAATAAAACTTAACAAAATTTATTTTCAAGTATGGACAAAAAGAAAAAAGGCCTTTTAATCAAGGATTTACGCCTTAAAAAAAACATGAAGCAAATTGATTTAGCTAAAGCAATTGGCATAACTTCGGCTTCTTTATCTGCATATGAGCAAGGTGCAACTAATCCTTCAACTGAAAATTTAGCCGCATTAGCTAAATTCTTTGAGGTTCCTATAGAATACTTTAATTCAAATGAGCCAGAAGAGATTTTGAAAACAGAAAGCTGGAAAGACCAGATGATAGAAGAGGTTAGAGCTATCAAAGAAAAGATGCAAGAGGAAATAAACTTTCTAAGAGAGCAGTTGAGGGAAAAGGATACTACAATTCATGAATTAACCGCCATACTGGGAAAGCAGTAGGTAAGTAAAGTGCCTCATGGTCAGCAACTTATTTTTGGGAGATAACTCCTAAAAAATTTTGCTTACTGGCTTTACTTACTAATAATTACATTCGCTGTAATTAGAGGCTGATATTCAATGTATTATGATTGTTTTGAAGTTTGCTTTCAAAATTTACAAATGTGATATTGCCACAACTTAAAACGCGATAACGACAACGGGATAAAGTTGTGATTTGCTTTCAAAATTTACAAATGTGATATTGCCACAACGCAGGAGCTTATAAAACGCTGTAAATCAAGGTTTAGTGTGCAATGTTAGAATGACAAAAAAAGCTCCAAATCGGAGCTTTTTTGCGTTTTCGGCTGAGTTTTTGCCATTCTAACAATACACTTGCGGTGCTAAAACAGTTCTAATTGCTGCGGATTATGCGGATTTTTCCGCTTGAGGCAGCCGTCGTAAAGTTCCAATTCCCCAAATTGTTTGTCCGTAATACACATAATGCAAATTTGCCCTTCTACGGGCAGCCATTTTTTAACGCGCCCGATGTGTACGTCGGCTTTTTCGCGGCTGGCGCAATGGCGCGCATAAATCGAATACTGAAACATCATAAAGCCATCTTTCTGCAAACGCTTCCGAAAGTCGGCATACCGACGGCGGTTTTCGGGCGTTTCGGTCGGCAAATCAAACATCACAATTACCCACATAATCCTGTAAGCGTTAAAACGTTCTGCACTGTAAAACATATAGTTATTTTTTGAGATAGCCTTCAAAATGCGGATAGAAAATCGTTTTGCTTTTTCGGGCAAAGCATTTGGCCAGCGAAGCGGTACTGCGTTCGATGGCCGCGCTCATGGTGTGGCGTTGTTTGGCGTGCCAAACGTCTTGGGTTACGATGCCCAGCACTTCGCGTTTGATGGCTGGCGTGAGTCCGTCGAGGCTGTCGGCCAGTTCGGGATTGCGACGCAAAAGCCCCAACACGAGTGCATCTGCAAAAGGGCGATACGGTTCCATGATGTCATCGGCGAGGCAATAAGCATTGTATTGGTTTCGGTGAAAAATGCCCAGTGTGGGAAGCAGGCCAGAGGCCACCAAACTCCGCGCCACCATCGCCCGCACGATGGCGTAAGCGTAATTCAGTAAATTGTTGGGCGGCAAGCCGTCGGGACTGCGCCGAAAGTCGGCATCTTCCTCAAACAAATGTTTCCAGTAATAAGCCGCCGCACGTGCTTCTTTGTTGTCGGGGTCGCCTGCTTTGATGTCCTCTGCCCAACGCCAAAGCGGTTGGGCTGGGCGTTGGAGCATTTCTAACAAAGTAGCCTGATTGCGGATTTTGGCTTGTACGGTTTGTTGCCAAAGTTGTTTTTTCAGTGGCTCGGTAGCGGCGATTTGTTCCCGAAAATGTGCGGATTGTAATGTGTTGCCGTGCAAATTGAGCATCAGGCCAGTAGGCAAATGTTGCGAGTTACAGCAAATTAACGCAATGTTTTGGCTGAGCATTTCTGTAACAAGTGCTTGGGTAATCGTGATTTGTGGATTATCCAGAATCACAATGCCCACTTCTTCGAGTGGCGTGGTGTGCGGTGTTTCGGCATTGGGTTGGTGTATGACCAACTGGCTAAGGCGCAAATGCAGTTTGGCGGGATTGCCAAAATAGAGTGTTTTTGCGGACATGGTTTGGAGAAGTTAAAGTAAAGAGAAAGATATTAAGCTGTTGTGCAGCAGAGGATTGGCACGCAAAAACTTTGCCAAAACATACATATAGTATATTTTTATGATAATTTAGTGAAATTACTTTTGTAGAAATAAGGCGATAATTTCCCCAAAAACTATACAAATGCAGTATTGCCACGCACCCGAAAAACCGCCAGCTTTGCCCTAAACCCCAAAACAGGATACAACCATGAAATATTTTAAACTATTATTTGTGATATGCGGTTTGTGCTGCGCGATGGCCGCTCCCGTAATGGCGCAAACCGTAGAAGTGGAGAAAGTCCACGAAATTTCGCGCCGCGCCAAACGTGGCTATTTGGCTAAAATGGATTTTGACGAGGCCAAAGGCCAATACACACTGTACTTTGTGGTGTCCGAAAACAAACGCCGCATCAAATTGGAAGTTTATACCTTCGACCGCGATTTTAACCTCGTAGAGCAACACGAAGAAGAAGAAATGGTGGAGCAATTGAGCAAAAAATACAAGTGGTTCAAATATGTAAGCCCTGAAAAAGAGGTAATTATATGGGAAAATGTAACCGTCGAATCTAATTTTGTCGGTACGTTGGTGCTCAAAAAGAAACAGATTACCCGCAAATGGAGCTGGTATTATGGCGGCTATTCGACAGATGTGAAATTGTTGGAAAAAATAAAACCTCGTTCGGAAGGCGGCGATAAATATTACTACAAAGCGCATTACGAAGACGAAAAAACAGGCAATTTGATTGTGGTGGCTTCTACCAAAAACAAGGATGCCAATAAAAACTTTGAGGTGCTTAAGTTTAATCGCTCAGGAGAGTTGTTGGAACGCACGAATTTGGGCTTTAAGTTTGCCATGATGCCGATTTTTACGCGTCGTATTACCCAACCCGACCCCGACGATGCCGAATCTACGATTAGTGTAGGTGCGTTTATGATTTTTGCGCCCATCAAAGAAGCCAAAGAAAATACCAACCCCGACCCAACTGCCTACGAAATCGTGCGCATTGACAACGATTTGAAAGTCGAGAAAGCTCCATTTAAGGCAGAAACCGCATATTGGCGCGTGGACGAAGCTCTCGAAGACGGCAAAGGCAATTATTATTTTTATGGCGTAGCCGTAGAAGATGATCGTTACTATAATTTCATTCCTACGCCGCGCAAATTCAAATCGGTGCAGTTGCTTAAATTTAATAACATTGCCAACAAAGTAGAATATGTAACGGCTACCAATATTAAAGAAATGCTGACCAAAGCCGTGAATCCGCCATCGCAACGCCGCGAACCCGAATACACGGGCGGACCGTTTAGTGTCAAAGGCTCATTTGTGAATGAAGAAGGCGAATTCTTTTTGTATGGCCAAAACTACAAGGCAGATAGCAAAGGCGCGATTACTTACAAAGATGTAATTGGTTTGTATTTCGATCCGAAAGGCGCGTTGCGTGCCATGTATGGCATCGACCCTGTGGAAAACAATCGGAATGCTAAATCGTTGGGCGCACCACAATATTTGTTGCCTGCTGGCTTGTCTGGAAAATATATGTATTGGATGCTTACCGAAATAGATGGCTTTGATTTGGGAGAAAATCGATTAGAGCTATATCCGCGTATTGCGCGCATCAGTAAAGCAGACGGAAGTATTACTGATTTCTTGACGCTGGGTGTAGTGGATAAGAAAAAATATTATTTGGATAGCAAATATCCGTATTTTAAGTTAGGCGATGGCCGTCTGGTGTTCTTCGGTTCGTCTTCCAACGGCAAGCGTTTGTATTTCTCGCGTGTTCGTTTTGACTAAACAGCTAAAATTTCGCTAATTACACAACAAGGCGTATGATAAATGCGGGCAAGGCTTTAGGGCTTTGCCCGTTTTTTTGTGGTAAATGCGTAGTTTTGCGACAGTTATTTTTTAGGTAAAAATTTTGTAACAATGCAAATTTGTCGGCTTACGCTTTTGGTTCGGGACTACGACGAGGCGATAGAATTTTATACACAACGTTTGGGTTTCGTCAAGCAAACCGACGACAATTGGGGCGAGGGCTTTCGGTTTGTGGTGCTTTCTGCGGCTCAACAACCAGATTTTCAGTTAATTATTACGCGGGCTACCGACGACGATTTGTTGGGTTTGGTGGGAAGGCAAGCGGGGTATCATCAGTTTTTTGCCTTGCGGGTTTCGGATTGTGCGGCCAGTTATGCGCAACTCAAAGCCAACGGCATAGACTTTATCAGCGAGCCGCGCGAAATGATGTACGGTACAGAAGCCTCATTTCGAGATCTTTACGGAAATATCATCGGTTTGATTTCGCCAGTTGTTTTATAAAAACGAAACCGCGATTTACTGAAATAGATTGTTTCTCAGTAAATCGCGGTTTCGTTTTGGGGGTTAATAGCGCGGTGGTTGTTGCTGCTGTTTGCGCATTTTCATCATTTCTTGTTGCAGGTCTAACACAATGCTTGTAAGTTTCTGCAAAGACATATCAATTTCGGGTAACTGCATGGAAATAAACATTTTAGCTTCCCAAATTTCGAGTACGTCATCGGCCAATACGCCGTAATCTTCAAACTCTGGGTTGTCGGAACTAAGCAAAAATGTTCCGTTTTCTTGTATTTGGTTGGTTATCCATTTACAAATAATGCCGTGTCGGGCGGTTACTAAAATATAAATTTTCCCAGAAATAAGATTGTACCAGTTTCGCACGTAGCTCCCGATGACGACTGTACCTTTGGGTATCGAAAGCATGGTCTCGTTTCCAGCCTCAAAAGCGCGATAAACTTGGCCTTGTGGCAGCGTTGGTAACGAAAATTTGGGCAATTTTTCCAAAAACTCAGGACTTGCGAAGCCTTTTAGGTACGCTGGCACGTTGTTTTGGGTAACGTATTCGATGTTTTCTTGGTTGTTATTATCCACCGTAACAGACAACACTCGTATTTTTTTTGCTTCTGCATACTCCTGATTATGAGCATTATAGCGTGATTGCGGCATAGGCGAAGGTGCCTGGCGCACAGGTTGTGGAGGAGTAGGAGGGGGCGTGTAGGTTGGCTGCATAGGTGTTGTATAGCGTGGCAATGGCTCAGGCCTTGGGCGCGGCGCATCAAATTTCCGTTCGGTTTGGTGGCTTTTGGTCGGCAAAGCGTCTTCGCTGTTGCTGGTCAAATCCTCGTTCATGAGGCTATCCACCGAAACGCCGAACACTTCGGCCATGTTTTGCAAGTTATTTAGGCGAGGGTCGGCGCGTGCTTCTTCATAAGCTCCTAACAATGAGCGTTTTATCCCAATCATGGCGGCCATTTTTTCTTGGGTTAGCCCCATGCGCTTACGCAAAAAACGGATATTATTGCTAACGATACTTCTCACAAGCAGACTAAAAAATATTGATAATCAGTTATTTACAAAATTGTAGTATGCACAAATATAGCAAATAGCGGTGTTATACTAAAAATTTTAGTTAAATAAAGTTATAATAAAATGTAATTTGCTGTAATTCAGGTATTTGTATGATGGTTATTGTTGTTTTTATTAATATTTGTTATATAAATTTTGTAAATATGTTAAGTAAAAATAGAACGACAATAAAAAACACACAGTAGGGGAGTTGAGCTAGGCTTACTGTGTGTTTTAATTATGCGTAATGTGCTTACAATCAGGAAATTAATATTCTATTTCGTAGATTTTTGTTTGGCCACGACCTACAAAAGCACTGTCTTTGGTAATTGTCGTTATACCATTTTTAATTCTTTTGATATCGAAATAGGTATATTGATTTCCAGCTGTTGTGCTTATTTCTTCGATTTGTGTAAATGCGCCACCGTTTTTGGTGAATGATCTACCAATCCTCGTATATGTTCCTCCGTTGTAATAGCGGTTACAGCTAAAATAGTCTCCGTCGGCCACAGGGTTGAAGTTTTTATAGACGACCTTCAGTGTAGCGATACTTGGCACATGGATTTCTGTATTAACAATAGCACTCCCATTAGTAACATAGAATTTTCGACTTTGGGTAATATAACCACCACCTCTTTGTGCCGTAATATAATAACTTCCGCTGTGTAGTTCTTCTTCTTTTGCTTTGAAAGAAAAAGAGATAGTACCGTCAGCTGCCGTTACTCCTCTGCCTATCAGGCGGCCAACAGATGATTCACTCCATTCAAGTTCTACTAAAGTATTGGCCAAGGGCGTAATAGAGCCTTCGCCCGTAGTTATTTTTACATTGAATGTCATGCAGTTATCTGTACAACCTACGTTAATAGCAGAGTCATCTCTGTAATAAGGTGTGCCACAACCTGTTATGAGTAGCAACACGGCGGCAATGGTGAGTAGCGGTAATGTTTTCATGATAAAAATAAAAGACAAAATGTTTGTTATGCAAATATAATGAACAAATAGAATAATATAATATTAAGAAGCGTTTTGTTTTGGTTTAAAATGTTTGTTATATAAATTTTATAAATATGTAAAACAGTAAACTATCAAATAAAACAATAAATTTGCACAAACTGTATTTATTTATGTTCCTCAAAAACACCATTATAGGAGCGGGGCTATTACTTTCGTTTTTTACTAAAAGCCCTGAACATCAATTTCATAGCAGCATTACGCAGATAGATTACAATGCCCAAACCAAGCATTTTGAAATATCCATTCGCACCTTTTCCGACGATTTGGAAAAAGGTGTAGGTAAGGCCGCGCATCTGCCTGATTTCAGGATAGACCGCCATGCGCAAGCCAATGCCCTAACGGAAAGTTATGTTCGCAAATGCTTTGTTTTCAAAGAAAAAAACAAAATCTTGCCTTTTCAGTTTGTAGGAAAAGAGATCGAAAACGAAGTTACTTGGATTTATTTGGAAGTGCCTGCTCGCCATTGCGACCGCCTACAACTGGACTGCCGATTTCTTACAGACGTTTTTGGAGACCAAAAAAATATTGTAAATGTTCAATGTGCTAAGGATAACAAAAAAAGCTATCTTTTCGACATCGAAAAAACTTCTATCCAATGAAAACAATTCTTATCACAGGCGGCACGGGTTTAGTCGGTTTGCGCCTGTCGGAAATATTGCAAGAAAAAGGTTATCGCGTTTTGCACCTGAGTCGCCACCGAAACCCAAACGCGAAATTTGCGGCTTATGCTTGGGACATTGTCCAAAAACAAATAGATACGGAAGCCTTGCTGCAAGCCGATGCCATCGTGCATTTGGCAGGGGCAAATATTGCTGATGCGCCTTGGACTCCCGAAAAACGCCGCAACATCATCGAAAGCCGCACGGATTCGGCTACGCTTTTGGCCGAAACGCTTGCCACTTTGCCCAACCACCACGTCCGAACATTTGTATCAGCTTCGGCGATTGGCATTTATGGCATAGACACGGGTGATGCGTGGTTGTACGAAAACCAAACGCCCGACAATGGCGCAGGTTTTCCAGCGGAAGTTACAAGGCTTTGGGAAAAAGCCGTACAACCCATTGCCGCACAAGGAATTAGACTTGTAAAAATGCGCATTGGAATTGTATTGAGCGAAAAAGGTGGCGCATTGCCGCAAATGGCCGCACCTGTTCGGTTTGGGTTTGGGGCGGCTTTGGCTTCGGGCAAACAATATACGTCTTGGATACACATCGACGACCTTTGCCGTATGTTCGTGTGGGCAATCGAGAACCCGAAAGCCGAAGGCACATACAACGCCGTCGCGCCGACACCCGTTACCAATGCCGAACTGACCAAGCAAATCGCCAAGACGTTACACCGCCCTTTGTGGTTGCCCAACGTGCCACTTTTTGCGCTGCGCCTCATCGCCTCCGACATGGCCGACGTAGTGGCGGGTAGCAATCGCGTATCTTGCCAACGCATTGAAAAAGAAGGTTTTATTTTTCAGTTTCCGCAATTGCCCGAAGCCCTACAAAATTTATTGTTGCGGTAATGGCGCGGCAAAAAATTGATAAATAACAAAATGCCTCACAATCGCACTTCTGAATTTAAGTAGTTGATTATGAGGCATTTTGTTATTTAAACTAAGAAATTTCTTGTTGCGTTAAATCCTGTAACACTTCCGACACGTCGCGCAAAGCAGACGGCGCAAAAAACGAATTGATACGCACGATTACTTGCTGAATAATGCCATCAGGACAAGAAGCTCCCGCCGTAATCAGGATTTTAGGCGGCGCGGCGGCGATTGGCGTTTCAGGCAAAAACGAAGCAATGACCGTTTTCTTTTGGCCATAATCATAATGCCTGATTTCGTGCGCCGAAAGTATATCTATCTCACTTTCAATATAATAGGCTTTATCTCCAAATTGCTGTTGCGCCATTTTGTAAAGCTGCGAGGTGTTAGAGCTATTTTTTCCACCAATCACAAAAGCATAATCTCCTTGATTGTCGAAGAGCTTGGCGGCGGCGTTTTGGTTTACGTTTGTGGCATAACAAAGCGTGTCTTGCGTTCTGCCCAAATGCTGATTAATTTGTTCCGCACCATATTTTTCGGTCAGTGTTTTTTTGAAAAGTGCTGAAATTTCAAGCGTTTCGGAAGCCAATAGCGTTGTTTGGTTTACGAGGGCTATTTTTTCCAAATGCTTGAGCGGCTCGAAACCTTCCGAATGACGACCAAATAAATATTGGTTGAAATCATCAATTGCATCAGGCGCACCAGCTATCACATTTGCCACGATTTGCGCCTCGAACAAATCCCGAACTACCAGCACATGGCCATATTGCGCCGCTTGCGAAAAGCTCGCGCGTGTTTCTTCATGTTCAAATTTTCCGTGAATAATCACCGTAAAACCTTTGCGCGCGTAATCACTGGCTCTGTTCCAAACATTTTCCACGAGCCTACACGTAGCATCGTAATACGTGATATTCAATCCTTTACGAATCAATTTTGTTTTATCTTCGTTGGTCGCGCCGAAGGCAGGCACAATCACGACATCATTTTCTTCTATCTTATCCCAAAGCAGTGTTCCGTCTGGGGCTTTGGTGGCTACGCCTTTTTCATTTTGCAAATACGAAAGTCCACGACGCGCCAAATCTTCATTGACGAAAGGATTATGAATCAACTCACTAAGCATAAAAATACGCTTGTCGGGGTTTTCCGTAAGGGCAGAGTACGCAATATCTATGGCATTAGAAACGCCCAAACAAAAACCAAAATGACTGGCTACCAAATATTTAACAGCTCCAAAATCCAGCAAACCCGCAGAGCCTGCACTTCCTTCTTGGCGGCGCAACGTTTGTTTGAGAGCCGTACAAATTTGACTTTGGTATAGTGGCGAATTGGCAAAATTCATTTCATATTCCTGCGCTTTGCTGTGTTTGAATGCTCGCGAAATATTTTTTTGACCCAAATACGGAATTTTTAGCAGATAATCAGTCAGTTGCGGAACAATGATTTTAAACCATTCCGTAAAAGTATGCGGCTCGGCCTGCATACGTGCTTCCAGTTTCTCCAAAGAAACATACTCGTAAGCGTCGGCCTCAGCAGGGTTGGGGTGAATTTCTCCCTCATAAATCCCTACAAAAACATGGTCAAGTTCGTGTTCAATGAGTCCGTGTCCCACATCGGCGCGATACGTGAACGTAAACAGCTCATACAACGCGCAATCAAAACCCATTTCTTCTTGTAGGCGGCGATGCGCGGCGGCTTCGTTGGTTTCGGCCTCTCGTGGATGGCTGCAACAAGCATTTGTCCAAAGACCAGCCGAATGATATTTGGTAGCGGCTCTGCGATGAATAAGCATACGGTTATTTCGGTCAAAAATCAACACGGAAATAGCACGGTGCAACTTGCCTTCGTGGTGCGCTTGCATTTTTTCCATAAGCCCCTGAGGTTCATCAGCGGCATTTACTAATATTACAAATTCTTCTGTTGATGTCATGTCTGATAAACTTTGCGCCTTTTCCAAATGTTTTGGGGGTAGCAGCCGACAAAGATACAAAAACAATGGTTAGTTGCTGGCAAGGTATATTTTTTAACTACCTTTGCCCATACAGTAAACCCCAAATTTTTTATTTAGTTCAACAAAAAATGTACGCAATTCCTCAATTAAAATACACAGAATCAGGCAATTTCTTGCTAATGGCAGGGCCTTGCGCCATCGAAAGCCGCGAAGTAGCTTTTGAAATAGCAGAACGCATTCAGAAAATCACGGACAAATTAGAGATTCCTTGGATTTTCAAAGGCTCTTACCGCAAAGCCAACCGCACGCGCTTAGACTCTTTTACGGGTATCGGCGACGAAAAAGCACTTCAAGTGTTGGCTGAAGTAAGCAAACACTTTGGCGTTCCGACGGTAACGGACATTCACGCCGCCGAAGAAGCCGCCATGGCCGCCGCTTACGTGGACGTGTTGCAAATTCCTGCGTTTTTGTGCCGCCAAACGGATTTGTTGGTGGCTGCCGCCAAAACAGGCAAAACCATTAACGTGAAAAAAGGGCAATTCCTGTCGGGTTCGGCCATGCGCTTTGCAGTGGACAAAATCCGCGAATCGGGCAACCCTAACATTATTCTTACGGACAGGGGCAATAGTTTCGGATACTCGGATTTGGTGGTTGATTTCCGTAACATTCCAGATATGCAAGAAAACAAAGTGCCAGTACTCATGGACGTAACGCACTCGCTCCAACAGCCCAACCAATCGTCGGGGGTTACGGGCGGCAAACCCGAACTTATTGGCACGATTGCGAAGGCAGCGATTGCCGTAGGCGCAGACGGTTTGTTCATTGAAACGCACCCACGCCCAGCCGAAGCCAAATCCGATGGTGCCAATATGCTGCATCTGGACAAGTTGGAAGAGCTTTTGACGGTTTTGGTTAAAATCCGTAAAGCAGTACAGTAAAAATATATTTTATACAAACCAAAAAAGCCTTTGGATACACATCTAAAGGCTTTTTTGCATATTTTTTAACAAAGAAAAATACTAATCAGAATCCAGCAAGTTGCCCAAAATGCCGCCGCTTTCTTTGTGGCTGTTACTGCCGTGCGGTGCGAGTGCCTGTACCAGTTTACTGATTGGCATAGACTGTAACCAAACGCGACCCGTGCCGCTTAGCGTAGCTAAAAACATTCCTTCACCACCGAAAAACATAGACGTAAGTCCGCCAGTGCGCTGAATATCAAACGAAATTTGCGGCTCAAAAGCCACCACGCAACCCGTATCCACGCGCAAGGTTTCGTTGTTCAATTGTTTTTCTATCACCGTGCCGCCAGCGTGAACAAATGCCATGCCGTCGCCTTGTAATTTTTGCAAAATAAAACCTTCGCCCGCAAAAAAGCCCGAACCAATCTTTTGATTGAAGTGCATACTCACTTTTGTACCCAACACGGCACACAAAAAAGCATCTTTTTGCACAATAAGACACTGACCTTTAACGGTTTGCAAATCTACGGGGATAATCGTACCAGGGTAAGGTGCCGCAAAACCAACTTTACTTTTGCGGTGGCCTTGATTGGTAAAATGTGTCATGAAAAGCGATTCGCCCGTAATGATACGCGAGCCGACAGCCTTTAATTTGTCAAAAAAGCCGCCGTGCGGATTAGAACCATCGCCCATTTTGGCCTCAAACTGTATGCCTTCTTCCATGTAAAGCATCGAACCCGCTTCCGCCACAACGGTTTCTTGTGGGTCGAGTTCTACTTCTACAATCTGAATGTCATCACCAATGATTTTGTACTCGATTTCTTGAGATTTTCGCATTGTTATTGTTTGTTTTAATGCCTAACACTACAACGAAGATAAAAGCATTTTCCCAAAAATGAAATAAAAAAAGGCGGCGAAATGTAAAATCTCACCGCCTTTGGCTTTGTTATAGGTTTCTGTCTTTGAGGAATTGTTCCCAATCGGCCAGAATTTGTTTTTTGAGTACACGCGGAAATTTATTTTGTCCGCCTTCTTTGCCTCTCATTCGCATAAAGTCATAAAACACGCTGGTAGGCAATACTTTAGCTGACACATCACGCAAAGCGTGTTGGCGTTCTACACGATAATCGTCGTTAAGTACGTTCAGGTATTTGTCTATTTTCTGAATCAGCTCATCGGCGTTAGCCTCGTCGTCCGTGCCAATGTACCATTGGTGCGCAAACAAATTGCCGTGTGGCACGCCAGCCACCGCAAATTCGCGAATATCAATGTTAAAATCTTCGTTAGTGAGCTGAATGGCTTTGTTCATATTTTCTACGGACAAATGCTCGCCGCACATACTGATATAGTGTTTGGTACGGCCTGTAATTACGATTTCGGCCTTTTCTTTATCAATAAAACGAATTACATCACCAATCATATACCGCCACGTGCCCGCACAAGTCGAAAGCAGCAGCGCGTAATCTTTGCCTTCTTCTACTTGGTCTATCATCAGCGTTTGGGGATTAGACACCAAATCGCCGTCGGCATTGAAATTATCGTCCGTAAACGGGATAAATTCAAAGAAAATACCGCTACCCAACGACATAGACATTCCTTTGTCTTCGGGGCGTGCTTGGTAGGCAATGAAACCTTCCGAAGCCAAATAGGTTTCCATGTACTGCAAAGGCTTGGCCAAAAGCGATTCAAAACCCTTTTTGTACGGCTCAAACGAAACGCCGCCGTGCGTGTAAATGGTCAGATTCGGCCAAATGTCATGGATTGTTTTTACGTTATAGTGCGCTATGATTTTTTCCATCAAAAGCTGAATCCACGCAGGAACACCCACAATTACGGAAATATCCCAGTCTTTGGCTTGAAGCGTAATTTCGTCTAATTTCTTCGCCCAGTTCTGATTTTCAGCGATTTGCTTGCCAGGTTTGTAAAAACTCTGAAACCAAAACGGCAATTGTTTGGCCTGAATGCCGCTCAAATCGCCTTCAAAATACGGACCTTTGTAGGTAAGTTTGGTACTTCCGCCCAGCATTAACACGCCTTTTTCAAACGCTTCGTTAGGAACGTTGTAAGACGGCAACGACAAAATTTGTTGGATACTGGTCTTCTGTATGGCTTTGGTCATGGCCTTCGTAATGGGAATGTGCTTGGTAGCCGCCTCCGAAGTGCCCGAACTCAAGGCAAAATACATGGTTTTGCCCGGCCAACAAACGTCTTCTTGGCCTTCCAAAGCTCTGTGCCACCATTTCGTAAACATTTCGTTATAAGTGAATATAGGCACACGTTTGGTGTATTCTTCATAAAATTTATGAGGGTCGGCATCGTACATCGAATCAATGATTTTATCGAACTGGTAGGCGCGACCAAAGGCAGTGTCTTGGGCTTTGAAAAGTAGCTTGTTCAACTCTTTCTTCTGCAACACAAAAGGAGGTTTGGGCTTACGCTCGGCGCGTTTGCGAATGGCTAAACCTTTTTTTAATAAAGCACCCAATAAGGCCATATTATCTGTTTCTTATGTAAAAAATTGGTAAAACGTCGTTGCTTTCCTTCCTGCAACTTTCGGGGTTTTGAAATTCTTTTTATCGAAAACAAATTTAGTATTTATTGTGCGTTTGCTCACCAAAACGTAAGAATTTGTAAATCAGTATTGCGTATATCCAAATGATTATCAGTTTATTACCTATCAAATAAATTTTACTTAATTTTTTTATTACATCTTTTTTTGTAATTTTGAAATAATTATTATTCAATATTTTTTATATTAAATGCAAAAAATATCCTTACGCGCCAACGCCAAAATTAACATTGGGCTACACATTACGGCCAAACGCCCCGACGGTTACCACGACATTGAGTCTTGTTTTTACCCTGTCGGTTGGGCGGACGAGATACAAATCAGCGTGGTCGAGCAAACTACTTTCAGTTACGAAGGTTTGCCCATACAAGGCGCAACCGCCGATAATTTGTGCCTGAAAGCGTATTATTCCCTCAAAAAAGACTTTCCCGCGCTACCCGACGTACATATTCATTTGGTCAAAAACGTACCGATTGGGGCAGGCATGGGTGGCGGTTCTTCCGATGCGGCCTTTACACTCAAAGGCTTAAACCAACTCTTTAATTTAGGTTTAAATAACTCACAATTAGAAGATTATGCCAGAAAATTGGGCAGCGATTGCGCTTTTTTTGTAGAAAATAAACCCACTTTAGCCACCGAAAAAGGCGACGTTTTTAGTCCGTTGGGGCTGTCGTTGGCTGGAAAATATATCGTGATTGTGTATCCGAGTTTGCACGTAAGCACTGCCGAAGCGTACAGCGGCGTAAAACCCACGCAACCCGCAACGGCTTTAGATGTTTTGCTTAAAGCTCCGCTTGAAACGTGGCGTGAAACCGTGCAGAATGATTTTGAAGGTAGCGTAGCGGCCAAATATTCGCAAATCACTGACCTAAAAACAGATTTGTATGGATTTGGGGCGGCGTATGCGAGCATGACGGGTTCGGGTTCGGCAGTCTTCGGGATTTTAGAGAAAAGTGTAAATGACTCTGTATTAGCACATTTCGAGCAAAAACAATACAGCGTTTGGGCAGGGATTTTAGAATAATTTTGTATAGATGTCACGCCTACGGCGTTTGTTTATTAAAAATATAGATTGCTACAAAGATAACAAGCCCAAGGGCTTTAATAGATTTTGAAATAAATCCGTTAGGATTGGAAATCTTTGTAGCAAATAATTACAACACGTCCTTAACGCCGTTAGGCGTGGTATCTTCATTTATCTAAAACTAAAAATCTAACACAAATGTAGGATTGGCGTTTGGTAAGAAAAAACATACTTTTAGCCGAACAAAAGCCCTTTACTTACATGAAGAAGTTATTTTTTCTTGTTTTAATTATACTACAAAGCAATACTTTTCTGTTTGCTCAGACATCGGAAGCCGACGCGCTTTACGAATCGGCCTTGCGCAAAACCGACCAACAGCAATTCAAGGAAGCCAACACGGACTTTGAGAAGGCCGCCAAACTGTACGCCGCCCAAAACGCTTGGCAAAAATACGTTTCGTGTCAAAATGGGCGCGGCTGGAACTTCGTGGAGCTTGGCCAAACCGAAGAAGGCATTAAAGTATTTGATGAAGCCATCAAGACAGGCACGGCCAAACTCGGACAAGCCAACACGAGCGTAGGCATGGCCTACAACAACCGCGCACAGGCCGCCATGCACTTGCTACACTACGACCAAGCCATCGCCGACTACAAACAAACCATTGCCATCTGGACACCACTCTTAGACAAAACCAACGCGAGTTTGCTCTATACGCGCGGCAATTTGGCGATGGCCTACGACCGCAAAGGTGAGTTTGAACTGGCTATCGGGATTTATCAGGAGCTTGTGGCGGATTTTCGGCAGATTCTGGGAGAGCAACACCCCGAAACCGCCAATTTGTACAATGCCATCGGCGTGGCTTATGCCCAACAAGGCAAGTTGGCGCAAGCCCTCGAACAGCAAGAAAAAGCCCTCAAAATCAGGCAAAAAGTATATGGCGACAACAGCAACGATGTAGCCAAAACCTACCGAAACATGGGTTACGCTTGTTTGGAAGGCAGCAAAACGGATAAAGCCATTGAGTATTTTGACAAAGCCCTGAAGATTCACCAAGCCGTATTTGGCGACAACCACCGCGAAACCGCCGCCTCTTATGCGGGTTTGGCTTCGGCCTATGCCGAGAAACCCGATTACAAACAAGCCGAAAATTTGATGCTCAAGGCCGTTCAGATTCAAATGCAGACCGAAGGTCAAAGTGTGCCATTGGCGGCGAATATGAGCAAATTAGGCATCATTTACGCAGAACAAGGCGACTTTCAGAGTGGCGTGTTGTGTTTGGAGAAAGCCTTGCAGATAGATGAGGCCGTAATTGGCACGCGCAATCACCCCGAAATCGCCACAGATTTTCTTAACATCGGGGTTTTGCACCTCAGACAAGACAACCACATTCGCGCCGCCGAATATTTCGCAGAAGCCATTAAAATACAAGGCTTTACGCTTAAAGCTGACGACGTGCGTTTGGTGAACAGTTACAATTTGTTGGGCTTGGTGCTTTTGGCCGAAACCAAATACAAAGAGGCTTTAGAGCTTTTTGAGCAGTCTTTGGTGATTGTCAAAAAATCCTATGGGGAAAACAATTTGCAAACAGCCACTTGTTACCATCACATCGGCGGCGCGTACTATGGCTTAAAGGATTACGCGAAGGCGCAACAGTATTTTGAAAAATCCGTACAAATCAAGAAAGGCATTTTGGGCGCAAAGCATTTGCAATTACAAAATTCGTATGTGAATTTGGGAAAATCCTACATTTATAACAAACAGTATAGCAAGGCTTTGGTTAGTTTGGAGGCGGCGCAGGCTTGCGTGCGTCCTGTTTTTGGTGAAAAAAGCGAAAGACTTGCCAGCGTGTATCACGAAATAGCCGTTGTACATTTGATGCAAGGCAAAACCGCGCAAGCCCTCACACAACTGCAAAACGGCCTACGTTCTTCGTCCGAAACATTCAATAACCCCGACATTTACACCAATCCCAAAGCAGAGCAACTTGCCCCGACCTTGGATGTATTGTTGTTGCTCTCAGACAAAGGGCAAGCCTTAGAAACGCAATACGCCGCCACACACAAGCAACAAGATTTGTTGGCGGCCTTCGAGACCTACGAAACGGCCATCGCGCTACTGAGCATTATGCGCAACAACTACGACACGGAATATATGCGCCTGTACATTGGCAATGCGGGTTCGGGGCTATACGAAAAGGCTTTGCGCACGGCGCGAGGTCTGCAACGCATTACCCAAAACGATGATTTTTTGTATAGAGGCATGGCCGTAGCCGAAAAAAGCAAGGCGGGAACACTGCTCAATGCCATTCAGGACGCTAACGCCGTGCGTTTTTCAGGTTTGCCCGATTCGGTACAAGCACAAGAAAACCGTTTGAAAAATGCCGCCGATTATCTGCAACGCCAACTCAGCGAACACGCCGCCGACAAAGAAGCCTTAGACAGCGTAAAACTAATGCGTTACGGTGTGGCATTGGCCGAAATTCGCCGTGAGTACAATTATTTTCTAAAGAATTTGGAGAAAAATTATCCGAAATACTACGCCTTGCGTTACAGCAACAAAACCATTGATTTGAAGGCGATTAAGCATAATTTATTAAAAGAAAATGAAGCCTTGATAGAATATTATGTAGGCAAAGATTCGATTTATGCGTTTGCGGCCACGCGCACCCAGATTCAAAGTTTTGTATTGCCACAAGAAAATATTTTGGCCTACGATGTGGGGCTTTTGCGCAAGCAAATCGCCAGCGAAAAAGCACTGCGACTTTACCCGACGTTCAGATATTTTACCCAAACAGCCCACGAACTTTACAAAACGCTGCTTGCACCCGTAGAAGGACTTATCGCGGGCAAAGACCTTATCATTGTGGCCGACCGCGAACTAAACCAGTTGCCGTTTGAAGTGCTACTGACCAAAGAATACACAAGCAATGAGCAGGATTACAGCCGTTTGGATTATTTGCTCAAAAGCCACACGGTACGGTACGCGAGTTCGGCGGCGGTATTGGCAGAACTTACGGCGCGCAACGAACGTAATGCCCCGAATGATTATTTGGCCTTTGCGCCTGTGTTTGCGGAAGGTTCGGGCGTGGGTAAGGTAAAAGAACAAACGGGCATTTTCAGGCCGCTAAAAACCAACGAAAACGGCGTGCGCGGTTATTTAAGAAACGAAACCATTGCCCCAATTCCCGAAACAGCGACGGAAGTGGCGGCGGTGGAGAAGATTTTTACCCAACAACAAGGCAAAACCAAGGTTTATACTTTCGGCGAAGCGCACGAAACACAGCTCAAAGGCATGGATTTGGACAGTTACAAATACGTGCATTTCGCGACACACGGCTTCTGTACCGACCACAACGCCACCGACGCGGCGGGTATCATTCTTTCGCAAGAAGGCAACAAATACGACGACGGTGTTTTGTATTCGGGGGAAGTGTATGGCTTGCGCCTCAACGCTAAATTGGTGGTGCTCTCAGCCTGCGAAACGGGACTTGGCAAGGAAGTGAACGGCGAAGGGCTTACGGGCTTGGCTACGGGCTTTTTTCACGCGGGAGCAAATGGCGTGGTGGTGTCTTTGTGGCAAGTAGCCGACCAATCGACCTCCGAACTAATGATTTCCATGTTCAGGAAACTTTCCCAGCAACCCAACAACGCCGAAGCCTTACGCGCCGCCAAACTCAAACTCATTGGCCAACCGCAAACGGCTTCGCCTTTCTTTTGGGCGGCGTTTATTTTGCAAGGAAGATAATTAATTTACTGTAATACAGTTGATTAAGGCCGCATTTGCGGCTTTTTTTATGAATGTGGAAAACTTTTTTCAAAGCGTGTCACCCTTTTTCCTTTCGAGAAACGTCTTATATAAAAATGGGCTGTTAAATTCCTATCTACTCCATTTCAAAGTTAGATAGGTAACATATTTAAACTTTATTAAAATGAAAAAAATTAGTTTATTACTCTTTGTAACAATCTTTACTTTACTACAATCTTGTAACAAAGTAAATGAAACTTCTTGTACCTCTTGTATGTCGGAGAACTATAGTTTTGTCAATATAAAATTTCCTAACAAAACCCTTAATTTGAGATTATTTGTAGATACACTATACAACTACTCATATCTTGATGGAAGTGGCATTAAAAATTTGAATACAACTAATTTAGTGTTTGATGGATTTGATTTAAATAAATTAATACCCAATAAAGATAGTATTGTAATGTATTCTATCTATTTGGATAAGTTTATAAAAAATCAAGACAGTCTAACTAATAATAATTTTTTAGGTGTTTTATTTTATATAAAAAATAAAAATAAAATAAATACAAGACTATTTGCATATAAGAATTCTAAATTAGTGGAATACCCTAAATACCGCTTATCAAGTAATTATATTTCCTCTAATGATATTTACGATATCGGTATCATAAACTTCAAAAAAATGCATTCTTTTATTGGTTTTATGGGAAATGTAATCGTGCCTAACAATAGTAATAATAAACGAGACTATTTGCAATGGGTTATAAAAAGAGAGTTAAATAAAATAAATACTCCAATGGCTCCTGGAGGAGGTCCTGTGAAATATTGTAAGAGGCCTTGTGAGAGCTCTGCTGGGGATTGTAAATTTTATTTTTTCATTCAGCCTCCAGTTCTATGTGCAAATCCAGATAACACTGTTTGTAGAATTAACGATGTAGTCCATGTAGAAGGGAACAATCATGATGATTTACTAACAAATCTGTATGATTTTCGAGATAATGTATTGACTAATGGAAACAATGGGCAACATTACATAGATTTATACTATCAGTTAAGCGACAGACTACCATCAGAGCGCATTACTTATGATTTCGCGGTACAAACGATTGATTTTATAGAAAATGTTGTTCTTGGGATGACTACAAGTTTGGTAAGAAATCCCCAAGCCGAGTCTGTATTATACGATGACACCAAAGCGAATATAATCATCAATTATTTATCAAATGTTAAACCCTTATACGAAGATGATGAATCTCGCAGAGAAATAGACCGTTTGATAGATGATGTTAGAGTGCATACTAACCAATCTAATGCAGAAATTACAAATTATTTGAATCAATAATAAACACAAAATCGCCCCTAATCCGTTAGTAGCTAACCATTTTACTAACTTCGTAGGGGCGATTTGTTTATTCAAAAGGAAAGCGTTTATTCGCTTTTGGCTTCTAAGGCTTCCTCTTGGAGCATTTTATCCAAAACTTGCTCTATAGTACTAACGGACAAATAGAGTTGTTCGTAACTGTCTATCACAAAATATTTTTCTTGGAAAACGTCTTTGCGGTAAGGGCTGCGCATAATCTCCTCAATATCAAAGGGCAAATGACGCGGTACGTCCGAAAGTGAATATTCCGTTTCGCCGCCAGAGGAGAGAATCCCCGCGCCATAGATACGCAATTGGCCGTTTTCGCGGATAAGCCCAAACTCCACCGTAAACCAATACACACGCCCCAGTACTTCAATCGCCAATTCGCTGTCCAAGTGCTTGAGCGCAATGCGGCTCACGGCTTGCAAAAAGTCCGTGTATGCGGTGTTGGTAAGCAAAGGCACGTGTCCGAATACGTCATGGAACATATCGGGTTCTTCCAGATAATCCAATTGGCTCATTTTGCGCAACCAGGTAGTAGCGGGGAACTGCTTGTTTAGCAACAGATTAAAGAAAATGTCATTGGGCACAATGCCAGGCACTACGGCCAACGACCAACCCGTAAAATCCGCTAAACGTTCTTTCACTTCGTCGAAATGCGGGATTCGGTCTGCCGTAAAGCCAATGCGTTTGAGTGATTCTTGGTACTCGGCAGAAGCGGCGGCGGGCAAACGTTTCATTTGTCTCTCAAACAAGATGCGCCAAACTTCAAAATCTTCGGGCGTGTAACCGTCGTACTGTTGTTGTAATAAATTCATGGGATTTTTGAAATAGTTAAATGATTGAATGTCAAAAAGAAAAGAGGCCAAATCCTTGCTCGGAAATGGCCTCTTTGGTAGTATCTTTAGTATCGTCGAATAAAAATCAAAACGCTACACGTACACCGTATCGCACTTTCCGAGCTTTTGGCCGCAAGTGTAATAATAGCAGTAATATGTAGTCTTGTTGTTTCTCATGTAAGCAAGATGATTGATTATTATCACAAAAGCAAATTTTTTATCATACAAAAATTAGTCTTCTTGTACGGATGCTTTGGCATTGTGTTGTAAAATATTGGTTTCCAATACAGATTCTATTGGTTTAAGCAAAAGCGCAATGAGGAGTTTGATCAAAATCACCCAATATACTGCCAACACGTTTTGGGTCATGTTCTCGATTACCCATTCGATGGCCTCCGACACAATGAAAAGCCCCACGGCAATAAATAACACAATGGTAGCAGCCCTGCGGCCTGCACGTGCTTTGGTCAGCGCGTCCACCGTTTCTTGTAGTTCTTTGTTTTTGAAGTTCAAATCTTGATTGATTTGTCGAATTTCTTCGGCTTGCTGTTGCAACGTTTCGTTAGCCTGATTCAGTTTTTTCTGCAACCTGTCCGAAATAGACGTTACTACGTCCAAATCGGCGGCGGCGGTATCATTGGCCACTGTTTCGGCATGATGTACTGTGGCTGGCACGAGCGGCGGCAAATCGTCGCCCATATTGAGTAGCTCTTTGGCCAAATCCCGAATATTTTGCGGAATAGATTCCGATGGCCTTGCCGTATTCGCTGTTACGCCATTTCGGGGAGGTGTCGTAGATTCTATTACATTCACTATGCTACCGTCTGCATCAACCGTAATTACTTCAAACGGAACTTTCAGAATAGCTTTATAATCCAAACCCGCTTCTTCCACATCCGTATCGCCATCTTCCACAAACCAGCTAATCATTACTGCTTTGTCTGTGTTTTGATACAATTTTTCCAGCTTACGCATGATTTCCAGTAAATACTTGGACGTGCTGGTATTAAAGTATTCCAAATGAAATTTTACATTCGTCTCTTCATTGGGAATAACTATGTAATTATCTATCCACACAAGAATAGGGGCAAAAAATTCGGAAGCATTTTCGGGAATAGATTTGCCCATAAATTCAAAGCGTTCGTTTTGAGCATCTAAAACGACGGCGGGTAGATACGTTTCCTTTTCTAATATAATGGCTTCCATTGGCTGTTAAATTTCCACGAAAGTAACCAAAACAACCAAAATATTAAATTGTATTTGTATATAAATTGTAAAAATTCTACAAAAATCAAATTTAATACAGAAATATTGTTTCGTTATATAAGATAAATACTATTAAAATTACATTAAAGCATACGATATGTTGTGTAAGCCAAGTAGATAAAATACAAAGCTAACGCACTACTTACGCTTGCAAAAAGAAAATATTGATTACGTTTACTTGGGGTTTTGATGGCCAAAAGAGCCGACGAAGCCGCCAAAAGCAGCATCAGAACGGAAAAAATAAGCCCAATTAAAAACCATGTAAATGAAGTATTCGCGGTAAGTAATAACATCAACTGCATTGTTTTAATTGGGCTAAATCTATTTGTAATGAATTAAAATCTAATGAGAAACCGTATCCGAATGTGCTTCCAGATTAAACAAATCGTTCAACACATCTATCAAAGTATCGGCTTCGCCGCGTTTGCAGGCCGCTTTAAGCTGAAGCACTGGCAGTTTAATGATTTTCTGCATCATGCCTTTGGTGATTTTGTCCATTAGCTTAACATCATCTTCCGAAAGTTGCTTCATATAACGAGCCATTTCCTCTTGGCGAATTTGCTCCAACGCGTTTTTGAGTTTGTTAATGGTCGGCGACACTTCCATTTCTTTTGTCCAGTCCGAAAACTCGGCCATTGCGTCATTGACAATGCTTTTTACTTTCGGAATCGCCGCCAAACGACGCTCCAAAGCCTCCGTTGCGCGGTTATTGATATGGTCGATGTTATAAACCAAAGCTCCCGCCACTTCTTCCACGTCGGCGGCTACGCTGCGCGGCATCGAAAGGTCAAGGAAATATTTGTAAGACAAGCTGTTAAGAGCTTTTACTTCTTCTTTGCTAATCAACGGTTCGTTGCGTGCCACAGAGCTAATAATCACGTCGGCGGCGGCAATTTCTTCCCACAACTGCTCGAAAGGCGCAACGCGCATTTCGCATTCGGCGGCCAACTCTTCGGCCTTAGATTGCGTGCGGTTGCAAATCGTTACGTTTTTGATGCGTGTATTGGCCAAATTGCGGCAAACGTCCGCACCAATTTCTCCGACACCTACCACCAAAACACGCGGTTGAGCAATATCTGCGGTAAGTTCTTCCACCAATTCCATCGCTGCATACGACACAGAGGCCGCGCCATCGCGGAAATTTGTTTCTTGTACTACTTTTTTGTTGGCAAAGAAAATCGTGTGTAACAAACGGTGCAAGAAAGGCCCAGCCAAGTCAGCATCCGCACACCATTGGTAGGCGTGTTTCACCTGATTGATGATTTGCATATCGCCCACCACTTGCGACTCCAACCCAATGGCCACTTCAAACAAGTGTTGGGCGGCTTGGCGGTGATCGGTGATGGACACGAAACAAGACGCTATTTCGCTGTAGCTCACGCCTTTGTGCGTGGCAAGCATCGTCAAGATTTCGTGTGTGTAGTCCTGTGGTGCGCTATAATATATCTCGGTGCGGTTACAAGTCGAAAGAATAAAAAGGTCTGTAACGTCGATAATATCTCGCAGCTGTTGCAAAAGCATTTTGCAATCATCCTCGTTGAGCGCAACACGCTCACGCAGTTCTACAGAAGCAGTTTTATAAGATAAAATAGTTGCTTTAAAATGGTAGTACATAGAAGAAACCTCCTAAGCGTATAAGTAAAAACAGTTCCTTTGTGTCTTAAAAATGGGGGAATAAAGCAAAAACACACTTCTTCCCGTATTAGTTTTGCAAAAGTATCGTTTAATTGCGTGTGGCTGTATGATAAAAATCAAAACCATAGTAATTTAGAAAGATTACAAATAAAATAGCTAATTACCGCGATTTTTCACTGAATTATCCTATATTTTTCCTTCGTAAAATGAATATTTATCAGAACCGTTCACGTTTTAAAATTGGTATTGTATTGCTGGCCGCCCTGATTGGTTCGGTGTCGGTGCTCTATACCAACCGTTTGGCCAAACAACTCTCTGAGCGTGAAAAAAAACTCATCGACCTGTACGCCAAAGCCTTTGAATCCATTAATAATTCAAACTTAACGGACGACGTAACATTTCTTACCCACGAAATTATCGCCGCCAACAACACCATTCCCGTCATTCTGACTGATGCGGAAGGCAATATTTCGGCTACGGCCAACATCGACATCCCAAAATTCAAAAACGATGCCAAGCGAAAAGAATGGTTTGACAACGAAATTGCCCTGATGAAAGGCCAACACGAACCCATAATCATCACTTACGAAGGCACGGTTACCAATTATATTTATTACGAAAACTCCATGCTGCTCAGGCAGTTGCGTTATTATCCGTACATACAACTCTCGGTCATTGGGATTTTGGGCTTAATCGCGTATTTGGCATTTAGCTATTCGCGCCGCGCCGAACAAAACCGCGTTTGGGTGGGGCTGGCCAAAGAAACAGCGCACCAGTTAGGCACGCCGATTTCGGCACTCATGGCATGGGTAGAATATTTGCGCACCGACCCGCGTTTTGATGGCGAAAACGACGAGATTCTCAACGAACTGGACAAAGACATTAAGCGACTGGAAACCGTAACGGCGCGTTTCTCTAATATTGGTTCGGTGCCAGCCTTTCAGGAAGCAGTGGTGTATGACCTTATTAATCAAAATGTTGAGTATCTGCGCAAACGCGTTTCCAGCAAAGTAAGCATCAATTTGGTAGCCGAAGGGCGCGTACAAGAATCTACTTCGATGATAAGCCCGCCGCTACTGGATTGGGTGGTGGAGAATATTTGTAAAAACGCCGTTGATGCCATGAACGGCACAGGCCGCATTGATATAGTGCTTACGCGCATTCCCGACGACAAAATCGCCATAGACATCAGCGACACGGGTAAAGGCTTACCCAAAAATATGCTTAAAAAGGTGTTTGAACCAGGTGTAACCAGCAAAAAACGCGGTTGGGGCTTGGGGCTTACACTGGCCAAACGCATTATAGAGGAGTATCACAAAGGCAAAATTTTCATCAAACATTCCGAAATAGGCAAAGGCACTACGTTTCGTATCATTCTAAAAGAATAGTGAATTGTAAAGATGTACATTTTTGGTGTATCTTGCGCCCCGTTTAGCTATTTAGCCCATATTTTGACTTTTTGGGCATTCCTTCATCAATCAAAAAAATGAAAACATATTTTCGTATTCTTTCTTTCGCTCAACCGATTGGTCGTTACGCATTGCCGTATTCCATTACATCGGTGTTGAGTATTTTTTTCGGTTTAGTTAATTTCTCGCTCCTTATTCCTGTGTTAGATGTGCTTTTCGGGAAAGTTTCGCCCGAAATGTTGGCCATCAAAAAACCAGAATTTGCGCTTACAATAGATTATGCCCAAAATTGGTTTAACTACAATTTGGCACAAAAAGTATTAGAGGGCGGCAGCGGCGTAGAAGGCAAAATGGCGGCGTTGCAGTTCGTTTGCATCATTCTGATTATATCGGTTTTACTTTCCAATGTGTTCAAATATTTGTCTATTCTCGTAATAGAGTCCCTTAGAACCAATACGTTACGCAATTTAAAACAAGTACTTTTCGATAAAGTTTCGGGCATGCACTTGGGCTTTTTCTCGAACGAACGCAAAGGCGACATCATGGCGCGTATGACTTCGGACGTGTCGGAAGTAGAATACTCGGTGGCTAACTCGCTGACTGTGATTTTCCGCGAACCGCTGACCATTATCGGCTATTTTGTGGTTTTGCTCAAAATTTCGGTAGAGCTAACACTGTTTACACTCATTGTTATTCCTATTTCGGGGTTAATTATTGGCTCTATTTCCAAACGCATGAAATCCGCCGCCAACGCAGGCCAAGAATCTTGGAGTAGAACCCTGACCATTCTGGACGAAACACTTGGCGGAATGCGTGTAATTAAAGCCTTTAACGGCCAACAATACATTCGCGACAAGTTTGCCAAAGAAAACCAAAACTTTGCGGAGTTGTCTTTCAAAACTGCCAAACGCCGCGAACAGGCTTCGCCGTTTTCAGAATTTAGCAGTATTTTAGTGATTTCGGGCATTTTATTGTATGGCGGCGGCTTGGTGATTTCGGGCGATGCCGACGCGCTCAAAGCCAGTGAATTTATGACGTATTTGGCGATTTTCTCGCAAGTGTTGCGCCCAGCCAAAGCACTATCAACGTCGTTGAGCAATATCCAAAAAGGTATCGTTTCGGGAGATAGAATTTTTAAACTCCTTGACACGCCCGTTGAGCTTCAGGACAAACCAAATGCACAAAAATTGCCTTCGTTTGAAAAAGCCATTGATTTTAAGGAGGTTAGCTTCGGTTATGGGGATAAAATCGTATTGTCGGATTTGAGTTTCACCCTCCAAAAAGGAAAAACCATTGCACTTGTCGGACCTTCGGGCGGCGGCAAGTCCACCATTGCCGATTTACTACCGCGTTTCTATGACCCTTTGTCGGGAAGTATTAGCATAGACGGCCACGACCTACGCGACTGCGACATTGAGTCCGTGCGTGCGCAAATGGGTATCGTAACGCAAGAATCTATTCTTTTTAACGATACCATTTTTAATAACATTGCTTTTTGTAAAACCGATGCCACGCCAGAAGAAGTAATTCAGGCCGCCAAAATCGCCAATGCGCATGATTTCATTATGCAAACCGAAAACGGCTATCAAACCGCCATCGGCGACAGAGGCATGAAACTTTCGGGTGGCCAACGCCAACGCCTTAACATTGCACGCGCCGTCCTGAAAAATCCGTCTATCTTGATTCTGGACGAGGCTACCAGTGCTTTGGATACCGAATCCGAAAAACTCGTACAAGAAGCCTTGTTCAATCTGATGAAAAACCGTACCTCATTGGTCATTGCGCACCGACTCAGTACGATTCAGCACGCCGACGAAATTTTGGTAATCCAACAAGGCCGCATCGTGGAACGTGGCACACACACCCAATTACTTGAAAATGAAGCGGGTTTGTACCGAAAACTCAATATGATGCAAAGCCTGTAATACTGGATTATTTTAGCCAAATACAAAAAAATAGGAACAATATTGCGTTTTGCACTGTTTTCGCAACAATGGATTGTTATTTTTGCAGAAACGTATCCGTGAAAACGGTATATTTTAAGCTAACTTTTTTGTTTTATCAAGATAATAACCAACAGCACGACAAACAATGGCTATTATAATAACAGACGAATGTATTAACTGCGGAGCTTGCGAACCCGAGTGCCCAAACACTGCTATCTATGAAGGTGGCGTAGAATGGACTTGGGGCGGCGGTACCAGCCTTACGAAAGTAGAAATTGAAGAAGGCGTTTTTGTGGATGGAAAAGAGAAACAAACGCCAGTTTCTGACGAGTTTTATTACATCGTACCCAATAAATGTACTGAATGTAAAGGCTTCCACGAAGAACCGCAATGCGCTGCGGTTTGCCCTGTGGATTGCTGCGTAGATGATCCAGACTACCGCGAAACAGACGAAGAACTGCTCGAAAAGAAAGCATGGTTGCACAACGAATAGTATGGACACCAACTAAAAAAAGCCTTGATAATCAAGGCTTTTTTTAGTTTATTCTGTGGCTTTCTTGGCGGCTTTTTTCTTGTACAAAGGCACGTTGCTGCACGCTTCCCCAAACATGAGGCTGGCCACATACGGCTTTAGTTGATAGGCCAGTTCCGTATAAGCAAACACGGGCACATCATATTTGTTGCAGCCTTTCACGATTACTTTGGCATCGGTCAGGGCGGTTTTGTCTATTCGGGCGATGGCCTCTTGGTACAAAGCCTGCTCCAGCGTTTGCAAGTCCCCGAATACCACGCGGTGCGCGTATGGCTCAAACTGCGTGGCCAACAACATATACGCCCACGTCGGGACGATGGCATCGGCACTGCACGTAATAGCAATGTTTTTACCTTCGTATTGTGCCCAGTCGTGTTGTTTGATAAAGTCTCTGAAATCTTTTTCGCGCAACAAAAGCCCCTGAAACAAATGCGGCGCAATGTCCCATAACACTCTTTCTCCAGCATGATAATAATCTTCCAAATTGATCGTAATTAGTCCGCTATTGGCAACGCGATTAACAATGTTATTTTCTTCTGTCATAAAAATTAAAGCAAAAAAGGATTAGACAAGCTCCTGTTAGGAAACAAATTATTACCTAAAATTGGTTCTATAAGTAAACCCGCCGCCTCGCCGCCAAAGTAGCATAATCCATCGAATTATCATACCTTTGCAGCCTGTTCGGAACAAAAACGATTATTTTTTAATCTCTAACAACTACATAATCAGTTTGATTTACCCTAAGAATTTTGAACAAAAAATCGGATTCGACCAAATCCGCCTCTTACTCAAAGCCGAATGTGCAGGCACGCTCGGCCATGCTTTTGTAGATAAAATCCGTTTTTCGGATAAATTTGATAACCTCCAAAAACTGCTGGCACAAACCAACGAGTTTAAAGACATCGTGTTGTACGAGGACAGTTTTCCCAACCAACATTTCAACGATGTAAGCACGCATTTGCGCAAAGCCGAAATAGAAGGCACTTGCCTCGACGAACAAGAATTTACCGACCTGAAACTCTCGTTAGGGACGATAATGGCTTGTTTGCGTTTTTTCAAGCAAAAAGAAGAAGACCGCTACACGCAATTGCGGGAGCTGACGCAACTGGTGGAGTTGGATAAAAAATTGCAAGAACGCATTGAATTTGTAATAGACGAACGCGGTAAAGTACGCGATACAGCATCTTCGGAGCTGCAACGAATCCGCCGCGCCATTATCTCAGAGCAAAGCACCTTGCGCCGCCGCCTCGATAACATTCTGAAAAGTGCTAAAAATCAAGGATTTATAGACGATGACGTAAACTTGACCGTGCGCAGTGGCCGCATGGTGATTCCCATCGCCGCCGAACACAAACGCAAAGTAAAGGGCTTCGTGCACGACGAGTCGGCCACAGGCCAAACCGTATATATTGAGCCTGCCGAGATTTTCGATGCTAATAATAACATTCGTGAATTAGAGTACGAAGAACGCCGCGAAGTGTTCCGAATCCTGCTACAACTCACTGATTTTGTGCGTCCTTACGTGCCCGCTTTGCGCAAGGCTTATACTTTTTTGGGATTAATTGATTTCATTAGAGCCAAAGCCCGTTTCGCACTCGAAATTGGCGGCAATATGCCCAATTTCACCAAAAGGCAACACATTAGCTGGCAAAATGCCAAACATCCGCTTTTGCTGCTGAGTCATCGCAAACAAGGCCGTAGTATTCAGCCGCTTAACATCGAGCTGGCACACGACAAACGTATTTTGGTGATTTCGGGGCCCAACGCTGGCGGTAAATCCGTTTGTCTCAAAACCGTTGGGTTGGTGCAATATATGATACAATGTGGCTTGCTGCCGCCCATGGATTTAGGCTCGGAAGCTGGTATTTTTGAAGAAATATTCATTGACATTGGCGATGAGCAATCGCTTGAAAATGACCTAAGTACTTACAGTTCGCACCTTACCAATATGCGCCAGTTCATAAAATTGGCGGGGCGTAGGTCGCTGTTTCTGATAGATGAGTTCGGCACAGGCACAGAACCCAATTTTGGCGGCGCAATTGCCCAAGCCATTTTGGAAGAGCTGAACAAAGTACGTGCCTTTGGTGTAGTAACGACGCACTACGGCAACCTGAAAGATTATGCCCAACTTACACAAGGCCTTATCAACGGCGCGATGCGTTTTGATGTGCAAAATCTTGAACCGCTGTATCAGTTGGAAATCGGTAAACCTGGTAGTTCGTTTGCGTTGGAAATTGCCGAAAAAATTGGTTTACCTAACATCGTAATTGAGCACGCTAAAAATAATGTAGGCGAAAAGCAAGTGAATTTGGATAAACTGCTACGCGAGTTGGAAATAGAACGCAAAGTATATGCCGACCGCAACTTGCAACTCCAAATCAAAGACCGCCAATTGTCCAAAGCCATTACCGACTACACGGAACTGAAAAATACGTTGGACAATCGCCGAAAAGCCGAACTTAACGACGCGCGTGCCAAAGCCCGTGCCTTAGTGCAGGAAGCCAACCAACGAATTGAAACAGCTATTCGCGAAATTCGGGAGAGCAACGCCGACAAAGAGCAAACCAAAGAGGTACGCAAAAGTATAGAAATTTTCAAAGAAAGTCTTGCACCTGAAATTCTCGCAAATGTTCCTGATTCGAAGAAAGATGCAAATAAAAATGAGCCAGTAATTAACCTTATTGGCGGCGCGATAGAAGAAGGCGACTATGTTCGCGTGCGCGATACGGGTACGGTGGCCGAAGTCTTGACTGTTCGGGGCAAAGAAGCTGAAATTAGAATGGGTGAATTAAAATCTTTGATTAAAATAAACCGACTCGAACGCATTAGCCGCAAAGACTACCGCAACAGCTTGGGCGCACCCGAAAGCCCGCAGTCACGGATGCAAGGCATTGACCTGAACGAAAAAATGATGGCCTTTAGCTTTAACCTTGACCTTCGGGGCAAACGCGGCGAAGAGGCTATCACGGAGGTAGATAATTTTATAGACAATGCCATTATGCTCGGTACGCCAGAGCTGCGCATTGTGCACGGAAAAGGGGACGGGATTTTGCGCAACCTGATTCGGACGCATTTGCGCCGTTACAAACAAGTGGCCACCATGCAAGACGAACACCCCGACAGAGGCGGTGCAGGCGTTACGCTCATTACGTTGCGCTAATGTATTTTTCTTGATTTAAACATGAACTTTACCCCAACTTACAGGCCGCCCGCTTGGCTTCGGCTCGGCGGCGGCCATTTACAAACCATATTGCCCGCACTTTACCGAAAAGTAGAAGGCATTGACTATCATCGCGAAAGACTTTGGTTGCCCGACGAAGATTTTTTGGATTTGGATTGGTTGCGCCACCCAGCGGCCACGTCGCCACGCCTTGCCATACTTTCGCATGGGCTGGAAGGCGACTCGCATCGTCCGTACCTGATGGGCATGGCCAAGCATTTGTACAATTGCGGTTATGATGTGTTGGCGTGGAATTTTAGGAGTTGTAGTGGGGAAATGAACCTGCAAAAACGTTTTTATCATAGCGGCGCAACAGAAGATTTACGTTTTTTGGTGAATTGGGTAAATGAAAAACAGCAATACCAACAAATTGATTTGGTGGGCTTTAGCTTAGGTGGAAACTTGACACTCAAATATTTAGGAGAAGAAACGCCGCCGCCAATTATCGGCAAATCGGTCGTGTTTTCAGTACCTACGGACTTGGGCGGCGCGTCGGAGCGTATTTCTACGGGATTCAGCAAAGTGTATTCGGATAGATTTATGCGAACGCTTACCCAAAAAATCCGTTTAAAAGCGGCTAAAGTTCCCGAAATCGACCTTGCGCCACTGGCTTTACTCAAAACGCTCAAAGATTTTGACGATGTTTATACTGCGCCTTTGCATGGTTTCGGGACGGCAGCTAATTATTACGCGAGTTGTTCGGCCAACAGATTTATTGCTGATATTCAGACTCCTACACTCATTGTCAATGCCCAAAACGACCCGTTTTTGTCGGCAGCCTGCTACCCAAAGCATCTGACCCAAAAACATGAATTTGTTACTTTGGAAACACCCGAACAGGGCGGACATTGTGGTTTTACGCAAACAGGCCTGCACGATGTTTATTGGTCGGAGTTACGCTGTGAGTCCTTTTTATTGGGGAAAAATTAAATTCACTTTCAGGCAAACAAACATTATTTATAAAAACAAAAAAGCCACCTTGTTACGGGTGGCTTTCCTTTTTAGTGGCTGGCTGGCTTGTCTGTTAGGCCTGCACGGTATAAGAAATTTTGATACATGGCCTCATAATCGGCATTTGTTTCGATTTTGAGGGCTTCTTGGTAGGCGTTAAGCGCATCAACGTACATGTGATTGTCTTCATAAAACGCCGCCAACATGATTTTGCTCAACGAAGATTTTGGGTCAATGTCAGCTTTTAGCGCAGTCAAATCTTTATTGATGGTCTCGGCTTTGGCCGTCGGGATAATCTGCAAACCGTGTTTGTCTGATTTATGGTCTTTGCTGTTATGGCCTTTTGCCGTTACGTGCCACAGACACATTTTAGCTTTTCCCACAGGTACTTTTGCAAAATCTATGGTAAGCGTCGTATCGGTTGTTTCTTTCTGGAACAAAACTTCTTCGCCCAGATTCGTTACCGAAACCACATAGGTTTTTACGTTAGGCACTTTATGCCAGTAAAATGTAGCATTCTGTGTAGCGTTTAGCTCCGTCATAGAAGGCACTAAGGCCTTTACTTCTACTTCTGGTGTCAAGACTTTTGCCTCACGGGTTACAGCCCCTGTTACGGCCATGTATTGCTGGTGGTTTTTCTTAACACTACTTTCTTTATCTTTAGAAACCTCCTGAATCACGTAATTGGCATAACGCTCGCTTACGCTTGAGCCGCTTGTTCCGACTTTTGCCGCCAATTCGCTTACAGCATAAGAACCCGCTGCGCGAAGCTCCAACGTTTTGCCTGATTTGTGCACCAAACCCACAAACGCGCTATTACCAACTTCTACAACATCATCTTTATAAAGTTTTTTCCCTGCCGAAATAGTGGCTTTGTCGGCAGTCGTGATGCTTCCACGCGAAGCCAACACTTTAAAAACTTCGTCTTGCGCCTGAGCTGCCACTACTGTCAAGCCCAAAAATAAGGTAGAGAATACTTTTTTCATGTTTATTGTTGTTAATTTTTTAAGACCAAATGAAAACTTATGTAGCATTTTTTATGCCAAAATCGCATAAAACTAACTTCTTTTTTGCGTATATGCTGAAACCGTAACAAAGGTAAACAAACTTTATAAAAAAATACATATTTAATACGCAAAGAATAATAAAAACATTTTTTTGAATTAAAAGTATGTTTTTTATACAAAATGCTATTACATTCGTTTTTGTATTGGCATAACCTCATAAAACTATGATTTTTTTTGAAAAAAGCGAAAGGCTAAACAACGTTCACTACGAAATACGTGGCCCAATTGCCGAAAAAGCTGCTGCTTTAGAAAAATTAGGGCATAAGATTATTAAACTCAATATCGGGAATCCTGCGCCCTTTGGCTTTGATGTACCTGACGAAATTATCCAAGATATTATATTAAATCTCCGTCAGGCGCAAGGCTATTCTGATTCTAAAGGTCTGTTTGCTGCTCGTAAAGCAGTTGTTCACTATGCGCAAACTAAACATATTCCAGATGTACAAGTAGATGATGTCTATATCGGCAATGGCGTAAGCGAACTTATTTTGCTTTGTATGCAAGCCCTGCTTAATGAGGGGGACGAAGTCTTGATTCCTGCGCCAGATTATCCGCTTTGGACAGCAGCCACCACACTTTCAAGCGGAAAAGCTGTGCATTACCTTTGTGATGAGGCGTCCAACTGGTACCCAGATTTGGCAGATTTGGAAAGTAAAATCACTTCACGCACGAAAGCATTGGTAATTATTAACCCCAATAACCCAACGGGAACGGTTTATCCCAAAGAAATTATAGAAAAAATGGTGGCTACTGCCGAAAAACACCACCTTATTATTTTCTCCGATGAGATTTACGACAAAATCCTGTACGATGGCGTAGCGCATCATTCGCCCGCCGCCTTCACCAAACAAACGCTTTGCGTTACGATGGGCGGTCTTTCCAAAAACTACCGTGCAGCAGGATTTCGGGCGGGTTGGCTCATCTTGAGCGGCACGAAATCAAGAGCGAGTTCTTTCATTGAAGGACTTACCTTGCTTTCGAGTATGCGTCTGTGTAGCAATGTGATAGCGCAATTAGGTATCCAAACAGCACTGGGCGGCTACCAAAGTATTGATGATTTGGTATTGCCGACAGGCCGCCTGACACGCCAACGCGATATTTGCCACAAACTTCTGACCAGCATAGACGGCGTGAGCTGCGTAAAAGCACAAGGCGCGTTTTATATGTTCCCAAAGATAGATTTAGAACGCTTTGATTTTAATTCGGATCAAGAATTTGTATTGGATCTTTTGGCCGAGCAGCACGTTTTCTTGGTGCATGGCTCAGGTTTTAATTATCCCCAAAACAACCATTTCCGTGTAGTGTTTTTGCCAACGGTAGAGGAAATTAATGTGGCCGTAGGCCGAATAAAAACATTCCTAAACGCACACCGTAGCTAATAACACAACGAAATTAGTGTTTAAGTTTACGAACAGCCTTTTTGAGTTTACAAACAACTTAGGTAAAATCTTATTTCACTTATACCTTTGTCTTATTGTTTAGAGAGAGGCAAAGCGAGTCTAACCAGCCGTTTTGTTAAACAATGGAGGTACAAAATTTTTCATGATTTTGTGGTTAGCTAAATTAAAACAACATGTGTGTCTAAAGATAAAAAGGTGCTTTATATTGTAAAGCACCTTTTTTGTTGTATAACATTGCTTAATATTTGATAATTGTCGGCATATTCGGGCATTTGGTCATAGCCGTCACCGCACATATTGGCCTGAAAGGAGAGCAGCCAATCCAACGACAGCTGCGCATAAAACGCCTGTAAATCAGGTAGGTAAGGGTAGGAGAGAAGAAATTTACAAACTCTTGCATTTATTATAAAATATTCATTTTCAATAATATATAATAAATTTTCTACGCTTTTCATCCACTCATGATTCAAACGATGTTCTACGTTTGGCACGACTGGCGGCCTACACTGCCCCACATACAAAAAATATACTTGTGCCACTTGCGTCTTCCCTAGCATTTCGGCGATGCGCCGCTCATGCGAACCTGTTACACAAATATCATCCACTACAATCAGATTTCGGCCTTTTACTTGCTCCTCGTCTATTTGCAAATCGGTTTGGCGCATCAGGTTTTTGCGCTGCTCCTCGTCCAGATTCCCGTAGTCTGACGCAAAAAGCCGTTGTCTCCTGATTTTTATTTTCTCAATTTTTATTGCTGGCAAATTATTGGTAATCAAAGCATAAATCGCGTCTGCAATCGCATTAGAGGCCGTCGGGACGTACTTATAAGCCGAGGCCGTAATGAGCCACTGGCCAGAAACTTGGGTTAATTTATCCCGTAACACTTCATACATTTGCGCAGCATAATGCGCCGCCGCCTGCCCAGAACCATATTTAAAACGACTATACAACGCCGAATCAAAAAGCCGCTCATCGGCACAAACAAACTGATTATCAATTGTTTGTATATCATTAAGAATAATTCTTTGCGCTTGCATGGGCGTTTTGGGCAATAAAAGTATGTGTATCAGACAAACTATTAATTACCTGAAAGTCAGGAAGATTTGGCAAGGATTCGGGTGCAAACAACAAAGCGTTCATGTTGCTGGCCAAAGCTCCCGCGTAATCAGCTACGGGATTGTCGCCGATGTGCAAGACTTGCGCCGCCGCACAACCAAAATGTTGGGTTATTTTCTCGAAAAAAGCGGGTTGCGGCTTGGCCATGTCGTGTTCGTCCGAAAAAAGCAGTAAATCAAACAAATCATTGATTTTCAGATTTTCAAAAAATGCTCGTAGCGTTTTTCCTTCTACAAAACCCGTATTGCTAAGCAATGTTATTTTGTAGTTTTTATCGCGCAAGGCTTGTAAAGTCGCTGGAAATGAGGGTTCTATCAGGGTTGGCGGGTCAGAAAGAAACGCTTCGTTGATGCGTGTGTATAGCCATTCAAAATCTATCGGCTTAACATAATGTAAACGCTGCGCCAAAGCATGCGTACGCACCAAAGAACTAAATTGGCGGCCAGTGGCATCGGTCTGCAAATCCAGTTGTTTGTCAGTTTCGAGCATAAGTTGTTCTAATTCAAGGCTTGGCGTTTGGCCGAGAGCTTGCGCCAAAGCCGCCACGCGTTGCGCACGGAATGCGCGATTAGGCATTATAATCGTTTGCCACAAATCAAAACTGATAATTTTTATTTCGTTTTCCATTTCTAAAGCGTCCTTTGGTGTAAATCAAGGGTTCTTATGTTATTTCCCTTCCAATTTAGTATTTAGCTTTGAAAATACCGCTTTTTTGTTTACATTCAAAAGTTTTATAATTTATATTATGTTAAGTAGAGTTTCACGATAGATAAAAACTACCCTTTCTTGGCGGCGTTCTGCCTCATTTTACTGCCAAATGAGGCAGAACGGTAAAATATGAGGTCGTATCCAATTCTTGGATTTTACACAAAAAAATAACCGACAAGAAATATTCCTGTCGGCTAAGTATCATAATATCAAACAATTACACTAAAATAAATTTATTTAAAACCTATGCTAAAGTAGCCAATACATCGTTCATGCTACGCACTGCGTCAGCAGATTTGTTGAACAATGCTTGTTCTTCGGCGTTGAGTTTGAAATCAATGATTTTTTCCCAACCATCTTTGCCGATAACCACAGGCACGCCCAAACAAATATCGTTTTGGCCGTACTCGCCGTCAAGCGACACGCAGCAAGGAAGAATTAGTTTTTGGTTCAACAAAATGCTTTCTACCAATTTGGCAACCGCTGCACCTGGTGCATACCAAGCAGATGTTCCAAGCAATTTTGTAAGCGTTGCACCACCTACCATAGTGTCGGCAGAGATTTTGGCAAGCGCATCAGCCGAAAGGAACTCAGACACAGGCAATGTGTTGTAAGTAGCCAAACGAGTAAGCGGAATCATGGTTGTATCACCGTGACCACCGATTACGTTTGCTTGCAACTCGTTTGCAGTGCAACCAAGTGCTTCAGACAAGAAATACTTGAAGCGTGAGCTGTCCAAAATACCACCCATACCGATTACGCGGTTTTTAGGCAAGCCAGACGATTTAAGAGCCAAATACGTCATGGTATCCATTGGGTTAGACACGATGATAAGAATAGTATTTGGAGAATATTTTAGAATGTTTTCTGTAACAGACTTAACGATACCAGCATTAATGCCGATAAGGTCTTCGCGTGTCATACCAGGTTTGCGTGGCAAGCCTGAAGTAACTACTACTACATCAGAATTGGCTGTAGCCGCATAATCATTAGTTACGCCTTTAAGTTTGCCATTGAAACCAGCAAGCGTAGCTGTTTGCATAATGTCCATTGCTTTGCCTTCTGCAAAACCTTCTTTGATGTCGAGCAATACAACTTCTTCTGCAATGTCGCGACGAACAATGTTGTCGGCAGCGGTAGCCCCTACTGCGCCAGCACCTACTACGGTAACTTTCATGTTTTTATAAAATTAGTTTTGACAAATATTTATTGGGGGATTCTGATACTTATCCTTTGGGTGTAAAATTATCAAAAGAATTTATCCATCAACCATGACAAAGGTCAGTTTTTCGCGAAATTCCGCAAAATAATTCAACGACCGTTAAAATATATCTATGTTTTAGTTTTTCCCATGAGTCTGGCCACCGCCAAAGGCGCAATCAGATGCTCTTCGCGCACTTTTTCTTGTAGCTTCAGAAAAGCCCCAATCAATGCCTCAGGGCGCGGCGGACAACCTTGCACATACACATCAACGGGCACGATTCTATCCACACCTTTTACGACGTGATAGCCGTGTTCCCAATACGGGCCGCCACAGTTGGCACAGCTCCCCATCGAAATCACGTAACGCGGCTCAGGCATTTGCTCGTAGAGTCGGCGCACGCGGTCAGCCATCTTGAACGTAACCGTCCCCGACACAATCATTACATCGGATTGGCGCGGTGAGGCTCTGGGAATCACGCCGAAGCGGTCGAGGTCGTAGCCCGAAGCGTAAGTTTGCATCATTTCGATAGCACAGCAAGCCAGCCCGAAGCCCATCGGCCACAAAGACGAGAGCCGCGCCCAGTTCATCAAATCATCTAAGCGCGTAACGACCAAGCCCAATTCGCCTGTTTTCTGTTGTTCGGTTAAAGTATTATTCATTTTGTCCAAAAATCAGCTTTTAATAAGCATTATTCCCGCAATAATACACACAATTCCCAACCATTGTTTGAGCGTAAAGGTTTCACCCAAAAATAACATTCCTAAAGCTACGCCCGCCAAAATCGTACCGCCCAACACAATCGGCAAGCCCACCGACACGGGTATTTCTTTCCCAAAAGCATAAAACGACACGATTTCGGCCAAGCCCACGCATACACCCGCCGCCACGGCGAAGCCTATGCCCTGCCCTGTTGCGTGTATGTCGCTTATTTTCTGGAATTTAAGGTAAGCCAACACCGCCGCCCCCAAACACGCCGCTACGGTTTGCAGAATCACGGCACCCACTACCTCGTGAATGCTGCCTGCGGAGGCCTTAATAAAAAAATTGTAGCCGCCCATCAAAACGGCTACAATCAGTAGTAAAGACAAATTATAAAAATTCATTTTTGAGATAAAAAGCTATTAATCAAAGAATTGCCAAATCAGACCAAAGTCCAACATACGGCGCGTGCCAGGGTAATAAGGTGCAGCAAAATAGCCTTTTCCGCCAATTCCTTGCGTAATGTTATTGAGTTTAAAAAATATCTGAACGCGTTTGATGCGCATATTCACAAACAAATCCGTCACCATATACGGCGAAACTAAGAAGTCATTTTGCAACCGAAACTGCTGTGTAGCAGGCATATACGCATCGGCATAATACGACGAACGCCAACGCATATCCAAGCCGACTTGCACAAGCAACGCACTTTTAAACATTGGACTTTCGTAGTAGTAACGAAGTTGTGCGTACTTGTCAGGCATACGGATTACGTCCGCACCCGACGTTTTGGTATAGCGGAACAAATGGTTCAAGTGCCATTTACCAAGCGTCAAATTAAGTTCCGTTCCCGCCGCCAACACCTTAATAGTCGTATCTTTTCCTACTTGATGGGCTTTGGCATCTGTACCGTAATAAATATAGTTTTTCAGGGTCGTAAACTCGGCCATTGGCTTGATAACCATTTTTTTACCTAATTTCAAATTGGCATTTCCCCAAAGGTGCGTAGCGTCTGTGTATTCAAAATTGGGATTTTCCCAAACAAAATGATTGCCATTGTAATAACGCTGTACCATCGTCGGCGCATAACGCATTTGCTCCGCGCCAGCCTCTACCAAATCCGTATGCAACAACACTTTAGCCCAATAATCGCGCGAAGGCTGCATTTCGGCATCCACACTCACAAAATAGGTGCTATCAGCAGGCAAATGATAACGCAATTGTCCACCTACAAAGTTCTCATTTTTAAGCGTTTGCGCTATCGGGAAAAGGCTATTCAGCGTAAAATCTTTGCGACGGAAATACACAGCATAATGCGCCGCGCCGCCCAACTTGCCTTTTATGCCGCCCCTTTGCTCCCAAAGCGTATAGATTTGTTGCTGAAAAGTAGCACTTGAATCATAAATCCCAGCCCCATAAATCTGTGAACTATCTACGGACGGGTCTGTGTAACGGTTGGTTTGGCGGCTTCTTTCAAACAAATAAAACAACTGCACAGCATCTTGATTATCAAGCGTATATTGCTGATAAATATGCCATTTGTTGCGCAAATCGCGGTTGTGCGCCGTAGCCGACAGATTGATTTGCTCGATTTTATAATCAAACAATTTGTCTTTGTCCAACTGCCCATCTACAAAATCTTCTTGGGCTGGTTTCACGCCGCCCGTTTCGTAAGTGTATTGGTTCAGGTGCGAATAATTGCCCAAGAAAACGTATTTGCCATTTTTGGAAACATAGCTCGCATACACAAGGCCTGCGTGTTGGCTGGCTTCTGGGTCGCGGTTTTTGGTTACGCCGATTTGTTTTTGGGACGTGATGCGGCGATAATCAAAACCAAAGTTAAAACGGGTCGTAAAATTGCGATTAAAACCCGCTTTCAGCATTTGGCGACCAAATCCACCTTGATAATAATGCGCATACGTGTAAGGCGAAAACGTATTGAAATAACGCGCCGCCCCCGCATCAAGTGCGTAAGGCGTAAAAACATCTACGCCGTAGTTGGTACCAATTTGTTTGGGCAAGGCAAAATATTGCGATTGAATAGCCGAACCCCAATTGCCTAAATTTTTGTTTGGGCGAAATGAATTTTGGTCGGAATACAAAAAATCATCAGTGTTATGAACGTCGCGCAACGTAGTGTCCAGCGTGTGCAACACTCGTTTATTTTCATAAATTTCTTTTTCGAGAAAATAGCGCACCGTTTGAGGTCCGTATTTTTGATGTGTAGTATCATCTACGATTTGGGCAAAACCCTGTTGGCAAGCCCAAAGACTAAAGCTAAGTATTAATAATTTCTTTTTCACGAGGGCAAATTTACAAAGCGAAGGCAATAATCATGCCTTCTTTTACCAGAATATATTTTTAAATTCTTGTAAATAAAGTTCCACACCAGCCACCGCCCAAACATTCGCATTGCGGTTGGTCAGGCCGCCAGCTTCTCCGAGGCTCACACCCGCCAAATCCCGCGAATAACGCGCAAAAATATTGAGCTTGGGGCGCAGATGATAGCGCAGACCCGCACAAAACCCCAAATCCACCAAATCAATGGCGTTATTGGAGTAATCGCGCTGTTTGATGTGCGTTACATAGATTGTATCGGGTGTTGTATAAACGGTTTTTCCGCTATAATCAAATACCGAAAAAGCTCTAAGCGAGAAAGTTAGGCCAGCATAGGCACTCCATTTTTTCTTTTTGTCCAGAAAAGTGCCCACCATAATCGGCAAATCCAAATAATAAATATTCTGAAAGCCTTTGATATTGGTGCTAATGGTGTCGCTGCCCATGCTTCCTAATTGCTTGGTGTTGTAATCAATGTTATAGCCTCTTCTATTCAACAGAAAATCAGCTTGCAAATAGGTTTTTTCGTCTTTGAAATAATAGCGCGAGGTAAGCCCGATTTGCGCAGAAGTGCGCCATTTCATGCTGTACGGCGAGTCGGCAATACGTGTACGCGATACGCCAGCCCCAGCCGACAAACCTAATTGTATTTTGCTACGCAACACAGGCGTGGCGGCAGGCGGCAAATTTACATATTGCGCCGTAGCAACTTGGGTGCTCAAAGCCGCCAATACTCCGAAAATGAGTACAATTTTTTTCATTTTTGATGATATGTTATAAAGTGTCCCCTTCCAAACGTCGCAATTTATTCATTATTTTCTTTTTGATTTTATTTTACATAATTTTAAAAATTTATATAACAAAAATTCTGTTTACAAATTCTCTTCAAATTCTATACCTTTGCCCCGATTTGCCGCGTATTTTTTGGATTTGTACGGGCATTTTTTACACACAAATCATTCATTACCGTGAATTACACTTTACTTATCCCGTTGGCTATCAGCTTATTTATTATCGAATTGCTGTATTTTCGGTTGGCCGACCGCTTCAACATCATCGATAAACCCAACCAACGCAGTTCGCACACACGCATTACGATTCGCGGCGGCGGTGTGGTTTTTTATATGGCGGCCATCGCCTACTTTTTTTATTTTGGCTTTCCCCTCCCCTATTTTTTTGTTGGCCTGACCATCGTAACGGTTATCAGCTTTTACGACGACATTAGCAGCGTATCGAGTGGCGTACGCAGTGCCTTACAACTTACAGCCATGCTCCTAATGGCTTATCAATTAGATGCTTATATGCAAAGTTGGTGGATTTTGGCTTGCTTTTTTGTGTTGGCCGTCGGAATCCTGAACGCTTACAACTTCATGGACGGCATCAATGGCATTACGGGGATTTACAGTCTAATAACATTGCTCTCGTTGGCTTATCTCAATACATTGGACACAATCACCTTCACAGATACGCAATTGCCTGTATGGGTTGCGGTGGGCGTTGCCGTGTTCAACTTTTTTAATTGCCGCCCCAAAGCCAAATGTTTTGCGGGAGACGTGGGCAGTGTTTCGGTGGCCTTTATCGTGATTTATTTGTTGGCTGGCCTTATTTTCCAAGCCAAAAACATTTATTATATTTTGCTGCTGGGTGTTTATGGTGTGGATAGCGTGCTTACGATTGTGCAACGCCTCATGCGCCGCGAAAACATTTTCCAGCCGCACCGCACGCATTTGTACCAAGTTTTGGCCAACGAAACCAAAATACCTCACGTAAACGTTTCGATTATTTACGGAATTATTCAGCTCATTATCAACGTTATAGTATTCCAAACAACGGATTTGAGCGGCGCGACACAAACAGGCATTGCCGCCGCTATTTTGCTTTCGTTGGCCGTGCTGTACTGGACACTCAAAAGCTATTTGTTGCGCCGTCACGCCGCCCAACAAGCACAAGCCTAATATCAAATTTTAGATAGATAAATACCTTGAAATCAATTGCATTACTGACCCCCGAACACTGGAGCACGTACCAACTCATCGACTCGGGCAATTTTGAGAAATTAGAACGCTTCGGCGACCATATTTTGGCACGTCCCGAACCGCAAGCCGCTTGGGACAAATCTCTCTCCGAAACGGATTGGGAAAATTTGGCGGGTGCAACCTTCCGCCGCGAAAAAGGCAGCCAAGAAAAAGGCGAATGGATTGTGCGCAAAGGCACGCCAGAACGTTGGTTTATGGACTATCGCAGCCCACAAATGCGCCTTAGCTTCAAAATCGCGCTTTCTTCGTTCAAACACGTGGGAATTTTCCCCGAACAGGCCGCCAATTGGGAGTATATTTTTACGCACACCCAAAAAATGCCTGTACAAACGCCTCGCGTGCTTAACTTGTTTGCTTATACGGGTGGCGCATCGTTGGCCGCCAAAGCGGCTGGGGCAGACGTGGCGCACGTGGATTCGGTGAAGCAAGTGGTAAGCTGGGCGCGTGAAAACATGGAGGCCAGCAAATTGGATAACATTCGCTGGGTGGTGGAAGATGCCCTCAAGTTTGTGAAGCGCGAAGTAAAACGTGGCTCTGTGTATCAGGGAATTATCCTTGACCCGCCCGCCTACGGACGTGGCCCCGATGGTGAAAAATGGGTTTTGGAAGAACACATTAACGAATTACTTAAACTCTGCTCGCAGCTTTTGGACAAACAAAATCACTTCTTTATCCTGAATCTGTATTCGTTGGGATTTTCTACGCTTATCGTCGAAAACCTAATTAATTGCTCGTTTGGGCAAGTGAAAAATCCCGAAGCTGGCGAGTTGTATTTGGAAGATAAACACAAAAAACGCTTGCCGCTGGGCACGTATTACCGTTTTCATTCATAAAACTGCGTAAGTAGCTCAATTACAGCAGGTGTATTTCCCCGAAAATGCCAGTCGTGGAGGCGGCGAATCGGAAACACACCTGCTACATTTCCCCCAAAAACAATTTCGGTTTCTTGTAAAACATCAGGTTTGGCGCAAATCTCTTGCACTTGCCAACCCAATCGCGCCGCATTGCGCAACAGCCAACTGCGCGTAATGCCTGCAATACAGCCCGTTTGCAAGGAAGGCGTAAAAAGTGTGTTATTTTTCACCCAAAACAAGTTAGCCGCCTGACATTCAGCCAAATGCCCTGCGGTATCGGTCAGGATAATCTCGTCGGCGGCGTAGCGCACGCGTTCCAAACCCGCCAAGATGTATGGCAAACTATTGCAAGTTTTGTAAGCCGACCACGCCGAAGCCTGCAAATGCACGCTTTGCGCGAGAATGGTCGTTTGCTTTTCCCCCACAAATGCTTCGTGCGGTTGCGCCTCCAAAAGCCAATCTGCTCCGTTTTGGGTAGGCGTATAAAGTCCGCCAGTTTTGCGCCAGACCTGCAAACGCACGCGTGCGGCCACGTTCGGGGCGTTGATTTGAGCAAGTTCTTGTATTTTTTTCAATAAAAAATCTGATGTAAAATACTCATCAACAGCAATTTGCAAGGCCATAAGCCCAGCCGTAAGCCTTTGCCAATGCGCCGCCCAATGGCGCGGAAAACCTGCGGCATCAGTGATGATTGTTTCAAAAACACCATCACCATAACAAAACGCACGGCTTTTGGAGGTTACATTAAATTGCTCAATATCAATCATTTGACCGTTATAATAACACTTCATAATTTTCTTTTTACTTCCAACACAAAAATACACAAGCCCATCTCAACAAAAAAACGACTCCCTTTGCAGAGAGCCGTTTTCTGAATTTTATTAAAAGCCTTGCGGCAATTATTTTTGCGATTTTTTCGCTTGGTCAGCATTGCGCATGGCTTGTTCGATGCGTTGCTGGAACGAAGATTTCGGCTTATTGGCGTTTTTCTCGCGTGTTTCGTCCAATTTGCGGCGGATAGCTCCTTCATCTACAAAGTTGCGGATAAGCATTTGTTGACCGATACTTACTACGTTGGAAACCAAGTAGTAGAAACTCAAACCAGCAGGCAACGAGTTAAGAATGAACATGAACACCACAGGCATAATGTACGACATGTATTGCATTGGGCCTGCCACCGTAGAAGTTTGGTTGTTGAACCACGTAAGCACCAACGTAGAAGCCGTCATCAAGATAGTGAACAAACTCACGTGCGAGCCGTAGCTTGGAATTTTGAAAGGTAAATCCAAAATAGAATCGTACACGGACAAATCACCTGCCCACAAGAAAGCCTGTTGGCGCAATTCGATAGAGTTCGGGAAGAAGTTGAACATCGCCAATAACACAGGCATTTGCAACAACAACGGAATACAACCACTAAACGGACTTACGCCCACTTGGCCGTACAGTTTCATTTGGTCTTGTTGGGCGGCGGCCATATCGTCGCCGTGTTTTTCTTTGATTTCGTCAAGTTCTGGCTTCAAAACCTTCATTTTGGCCATCGAAACATAAGACTTATAAGAAAGTGGGAACAATACCAATTTGATAAGCAATACCAAAATAACAATGATAATGCCGTAGTTGCTAATCGACTTTTCGAGCAAATGGAACACTGGAATTACGACGAAACGGTTAATCCAGTTGATAACAGGCAGACCTAATTCTACGTTTTTAGAAAAGTCTTCGATTTCTGTCGATTTCAGGATACTGTATTGGTTTGGCCCAAAATAGTATTTGAAATTGGCTTTGCCTGCGTTAAGGTCGGCAGCAGGAATGAAAAGTGTCGCCTCTGCGGTTTTGATGTAGTTGTTAGAAATCGCAGAAGTAATGTTCGTACGAACCTCGCCTTTCTCGAATGGTGCGCCTTCCGACACAAGAGCCATGTTAAAGAACTTTTGTTTGAAAGCAACCCATTTCACGGCAGTTACATCTTCTTTCTCCTCGCCGCTGGCTGTAGCTGACAAATGGTCGAAACCGTCGGCAGCTAAGTAATTGATTGTGGCGGCGTTGCGGCTTTGTTCTGGGTCTTTCTCAAAGTTTTTGAGGCGTTCTTGCCACACCAAACGCGCAGGTTGGTTAAGGCTGATGCCGTTTACTTTCAAGTCATAATCCAATGTAAAACCTTCTGCTCCAAGCGAGTACGTTTGTTCTACAAAACGACCTTGCGCCACTTCCAAGCGGAAAGCCGCCGCATTAGCCGACGTGTTTTGCGCTACGAAATACAGCTTTGACAAATCAATATTGCCTGCGGCTGTCGGAAGTTGTAAGTTGCAAGAGCTATTGTTTTTCTCGGTAAGCAAAAGCGGCTTTTGGTCGTAAGTCTTATAGTTTTTAAGCAAAACCGAAGTGATTTTACCGCCCAAAGTGCTCAGTGTAACACGAATATCTTTGTTTTCGAGCACTACTTTTTTTTCTTCACCGCGCAAAGCTGGTGTAAATTCGCCATAAGCTACTGAATATTTGGCTTTTAAGGCCGAGTCGCTAAGTGCTTGGTCGCTGGCAGGCAAAGCGGGAGCAGCTGCCCGAACTGCGGCCAAACTATCTGCCGAAATCTTATTCTTTACCTCTGGTAACTCCTCAGGTTTGGGAGCAATAAACTGGAAATAGACTAAAAGCATCAAGAAAATGAGCAATAGTCCAGTGAGTTGGTTCCTATCCATTCTTTTTTAGTGTATGTAATTAAATTAAAAGAAGGCCAACCAGTGGCCTTTTTGAGTTAAAAATTAAGTTTAAATTATTGATTATAAACAAATTATCTATGCTCAGCCAAATGCTTGGCTTTGTACGTTTCGAGCGCAACGCGCACAAACTTAACAAATAAAGGGTGTGGATTCAAAACTGTACTCTTAAGTTCGGGGTGATATTGTGCGCCCACAAACCAAACATGGTCTTTTAGTTCGATTATTTCTACTAAACCCGTATCAGGATTGATACCCGAAGCAATCATACCCGCCGCCTCGATTTGGTCGCGGTAATCGCTGTTAAATTCGTAGCGGTGGCGATGGCGTTCCGAAATTTCGGCTTTGCCGTAAGCCTGATATGCTTTAGAGCCTTTTTGCAACTCGCAACGGTACGCGCCCAAACGCATCGTGCCGCCTTTCATCGTTACATCTTTTTGGCTTTCCATAATAGAAATCACAGGATTTGGCGTGTCGGGGTTCATTTCCGTAGAAGCGGCATCTTTCAGCCCCAGTACGTTACGCGAAAATTCCACTACGGCACATTGCATTCCCAAACAAATTCCAAAGAACGGAACATTGTTTTCGCGTGCGTAGCGAACCGCGTTTATTTTGCCTTCGATACCTCTTTCCCCAAAACCTGGAGCAACCAAAATTCCATCTACTTTGGAAAGTGTCGAAACAGTTGTTTCCCACGAAACCAAATCTTCGGCCTTAATCCAATGCAAATTCACTTTGCACTCGTTGGCCGCGCCTGCGTGTATAAAGGCTTCAGCAATTGATTTATAAGCGTCGTGCAACTCCACGTATTTGCCCACCAACGCAATGTTTACCTCTTCGGTTGGATTTTTGAGACGACCCAAAAAGTCGCGCCAACTCTCGATATTGGTTTCTTGCTTGGGCGTAAGGCGCATTTTGGAAATAACACGCTCGTCCAATTTTTCTTTTTTCATGAGCAAAGGCACATCGTAAATAGTCTCTGCGTCAATGGATTCTATCACAGAATTGATATGCACATTGCAGAACAAAGCCAATTTGCGGCGAATCTCTTGCGGCAAATGATGCTCCGTGCGACAAACCAAAATATCAGGCTGAATCCCTGCTTCCAACAATGTTTTTACGGAATGTTGGGTTGGTTTGGTCTTTAGTTCGCCTGCGGATTTAAGGTACGGCACTAAAGTAAGGTGAATGACTAAGGCGTTATGTTCGCCCAGTTCCCAACGCGCCTGACGCACGGCCTCAATGAACGGCAAAGACTCAATATCGCCGACACAACCACCGATTTCGGTAATCACAATGTCGTATTGGCCTGTGTTGCCCAACAAAAAGAAGTTGCGTTTGATTTCGTCGGTGATGTGTGGAATGACCTGAACGGTTTTGCCCAAGTAATCGCCGCGACGCTCGCGCGTAATCACGTTGTTGTAAATGCGGCCTGTGGTGATGTTGTTGGCTTGTGAGGTAGCAATGTTAAGGAAACGCTCATAATGTCCTAAATCAAGGTCAGTTTCTGCGCCATCGTCCGTAACATAGCACTCTCCATGCTCATAAGGATTAAGTGTTCCTGGGTCAATGTTCAGATAAGGGTCAAATTTCTGAATGGTAACCGAAAGACCACGCGACTGAAGGAGTTTGGCCAAAGAAGCCGAAATAATCCCTTTTCCTAACGACGAAGTAACGCCGCCCGTAACGAAGATGTATTTTGTGATGGACATAGTTTGTTTCTTTACGGGGCGCAAAGTTATACATTTTATGCCACGAAACGGCAAAAAGGCGGCGAAAATTGATTTTTTTAGAGAAAATGGCGGAAGTGCAATGTAATCAATGGTTTTATATTATATAAGATACTAACTTGCAAATTATAAGCATAAAATACAATATATTATTTATATACAATAATTAAAATGAATAAATATGGATAATACTATTACAATTCTTGGACTTGTTAGCGGAATCACAGGAATTATAGGATTTTTCTTTCCTTCCGAGTGGAAAGAGAAAATTATCATTAAAATAGTGTTTACGCTAATAATCTTAACTCTTACATCATACATCGTTTTTCTTAATTCTAAAGTAGATAGAATTGAAAAAGTTTCAAAATCAGCCAACTTATTAATAGAAAAAAAGCAAACAGAGTTTACCTCTGAAGGTTTTATTCTTGCTGCTCTAAGTTTTTTAGAACAAAACAAAAAAGATTTTCCAGACTCATATGAGAGAGCAAAAAAGATTTTTGAAAAATATGACAATGATAAATATAGAGCGATTGAGAGTGTAAATATCTCCAATGAGATAGAAGGCTTAATAAAAGGCATAGGAATCCTATCTACAGTTGAAAATAAGTAAAACCATATAATACGCCCCCCATCATCAACAAAACATAACTAACTTTATATCCAAACTATGGCTTATTCTGATTTTACTTTGTCTGATTTAGAGGAAAAATTTAGCATAACCAATGAGCGAAAGGAATTATATTTTCCCGTAACGCCCATCAAACCCACTCAATGGCTGCAAAAAGAATTGACAGACAGCAAAGAAATGCCTATCAAAAGCGAAAAGGCACGAAGTGAATGGATTGTTGTGCCAATCCTTAAAGAGTTACGCAATCTCAATAATAAATTTTTCACTATCTATTCTGGCGATAATCTTATAGGGGACAAAGAAAAAGGATTACAGGGCGAATGTGATTTCATTTTGAGCAAAGACACCAAGTCCTACGACATCAGCGTACCCATTTTTCATGTGGTAGAAGCCAAGCGCAACGATTTAGAAGAAGGCGTTAGGCAATGTTCTGCGCAATTAGTTGGAGCAAAAAAGTACAATGACAAAAAAGGAATACGCTTAAACAAACTTTTTGGCTGTACGACCACAGGCGACGTGTGGCAATTCATTGAGTTTACAGACAATAAATTATACATCGACAACAATAAATACTATTTAAGTGAAATAGACAGTTTATTGTTGTCGATGTATCATAGACTATTACAAAAATTCCCTCTCCTAAACGCAAAAGCCGCAACCCATACGAGTCGCGGCTTTTTTGTGGTATATTTTTTAATCTATGCCCTTCCTCCACTCAGGAACTCATACAGTTTGGGAACGCTCTTTCTCAGAACCACACCCACTACCAAGCAAATAGCAATACAAACAAATGCGACCATAAAATATTGTATTAATACATAGATTCCATAAGTCGGCATTATTTTAATACTTATTTTGCGTAATACCGTTAGCAAAGGTTCATGCATGGCATATACAAAAAAAGCATACGCACTAAGCTGAGATAATACATTAAAAATACGTTCTTTCAATACAAAAACTAACGATAATTTTATTGCCAATACTGCGCCAATAATAATATTTATTTTATGGATAATCTGTCTATATTGAGGGCAAAACAATTCTATACAAATAGTGATAGCATAAAGCAATAAAATGTCAAAATATTGGATACTATCTATTTTATCCGTAGTCAAATTATATTTATGAATATAATAACCCAATACAAAAAACAACATAGATTCGGCTGAATATAAGTACAAATTATAATCTACTATCCAAAAAAATATAGCAAGAAAAAGGAATGCTATCGGGAATTTATCTATTATTTTCTTAAAAATAATTGCAGAGAAATTAAGCAAAATTAAATCTCTTAAAAACCAAAATTGATAAACCAACGGATATGGCGAACGTACCGTAAATCGGCCTACAACAGCATCTATATAATCTAATATATCAAAATTAGTAATATTGTTTTGTGGATTTGCAAAAAATGCTTTTGTGAAAGTCAAATGCTGGCCTAATGCAAATAAAAGAATCGCTAAACTTGTCCAAACAAGATACGGAACTGCAATTGTTTTAGTCTTTTTAGTTAAAATTTGAAAAAAAGTATTTTCTTTCAAATACAACAAATAGCCTGATATTAAAAAAAATAAAGGAACAGCAATACGCGCAATTATATCAGAAACCAAATATTTTATATGGCTAACATACGGCGGAATATCCAATACAACAGTCCCCGTGCCTAAGTTTATAAAAAAGATATTATTGTGGATAAAAATAACAAATACTATCAATAAAAATCTTAATGAAGTTATTCTTTGGGATAAAATTTGGTTCATGGTAATATTCTTTTCAAAGCATCAAAAAGGGTAACGTATTTGCTACATTACCCTTTAATATTTTTATTGTTTTATTCTGGTTTTGTCGGTCTCAAACAAGTTGGTATCTGCTTGCGCCGAGTCTGGGAACACCGTAATCATGGGCACGGTCGCCATTAGCTTTTCTTTCTTCTTTTTGTGCATGCGCTCAATAAGCAAAACCTTATTTTTTCGCACCATATTGTCTATAATTGGCGCGGAGGCGGTATCTTCCATATCAAACAGCGCAAATTGCTCTGGCGTAACGCCTAACATCGAATTTTTGGTACGTTTGGGCTGCTGCACTGGCGAAATAAAAATTTGCTCGGCTTGCTCGCCTTCTGCCGCCGACGAGTCGAAGGCATACAAACTCGAATCTTTACCGATAATCATAAAAGATTTGGTCTCCACCGGCCCACTAAGGTAAAACGCACTCTGATACGCAGGGCAAATGTACTGGGTGCGATTGCACGCCATATTATACACGGCCACCACTGCCAGCAGCAACAATACGAATATAGTATTTGTGTTAATACGCATAGTTTGGAGTGAGCTTTTTAGCTGAATACACTTTTATCTTTTTAAAAAAAACTACATCAGATTTGTATCAAAAACAATGCCGCAGAAGTTATCCACACAAAAACAAAGGCGATGTTTATAAAAACAACATACTGTATAGTAACACGTTAAGGCCTTTACAACCTTTTAGATATTTGATTAATACACCTGTTTACACTTAAATTGTTAGCAAGATACGCATTTTATATCCAAATTATCAAATTCTTAATGTAAGTTTAAGGGGAATGTTTTCTGCAAAGCTGACAATTATCGTTTACTTTTATCCTTAAATTTTAATTAAGTCGTATGAGTTTCAAAATTCAGTCCTTTACATTCAACGGTTTTCAGGAAAACACCTACGTGGTTTTTGATAGCGAAAGCCTCGAAACGGCCATTATTGACCCAGGTTGTTACAACGCGCACGAGCAAGCCGCCTTAGAAAAATTCATTGCTCAAAATTCTCTTACAGTCAAATATTTACTCAATACGCATTGTCACATAGACCATGTGTTGGGCAATACTTTTGTCAAAAATCAGTACAATGTTCCACTCATGATTCATCGTTTGGAGCAAGTGATTTTGGATAATTCTTACGCTTCGGCCACCATGTACGGATTTATGAACTATGAACGTTGCGAAGCTGATATTTATTTGGAAGAAGGCCAGCAAATTTTATTGGGAAATAACGCTTTAGATATTCTCTTTGTGCCAGGTCATGCACCTGGTCACGTTGCTTTTTATAACACAGCCGAAAGATTTTGTATTAGTGGCGATGTATTGTTTCGGGAAAGCGTAGGCCGCACCGACTTCCCCTACTGCAACCATAACGACCTGATAGATAGCATCAAAACAAAAATGTTTGCGCTGCCCGACGACACACGTGTGTACGCAGGACATGGCCCAAGCACCACCATCGCGCACGAAAAACGCTATAATCCGTTCGTATAGGCAATTTTTTATTTTGAACTAAACGAAAAAAGTAAGAACTTTGTAGTTAGCTTTTGTGTTTTCTGAACATGAAGCTTTTTGTAAAAACGCTTTTGATTTCACATTTATAATATTAACCTTTTGCCGCGCCAACCATGAGACAGCTCAAAATAAGCAAGCAAATTACCAACCGCGAAAGCCAGTCACTTGACAAATATTTACAAGAAATTGGCAAGGTGGATTTGCTCTCACCCGATGAAGAAGTAGATTTGGCAAAACGTATCCGCGACGGAGACCAATATGCACTCGAAAAACTCACCAAAGCCAACTTACGCTTTGTGGTTTCGGTAGCAAAACAATATCAGAATCAGGGTTTATCACTCGGCGACCTTATCAACGAAGGTAACTTAGGGCTTATCAAAGCAGCTCAACGTTTCGACGAAACGCGCGGTTTTAAGTTCATTTCTTATGCCGTTTGGTGGATTCGTCAATCTATTTTGCAAGCTTTGGCCGAACAGTCGCGTATCGTACGCCTTCCGCTCAACCGCGTGGGTTCTTTGAACAAAATTTCTAAGACCTTCTCGGAGCTTGAACAAAAATATGAACGCGAGCCATCGCCAGACGAGTTGGCCGAAGTATTGGAAGTAAGTACTTCCGAAATCGTGGACACGCTCAAAATCTCTGGCCGTCACGTTTCGATGGATGCACCATTCGTACAAGGCGAAGAAAATAGTTTGTTGGACGTGTTGGAGAATGACAGCGAAGTAACGCCAGACTCCGAACTAATGAACGATTCTTTGCGCCGCGAAGTGCAACGCGCCCTTTCGACGCTTACCATGCGCGAAGCCGAAGTAATCACTTACTATTTCGGTCTGAATGGCGAACATGCCATGACGCTGGAAGAAATCGGCGAGAAATTCAATCTTACGCGTGAGCGTGTGCGCCAAATCAAAGAAAAAGCGATTCGCCGCCTACGCCATACGAGCCGCAGCAAAGCATTGAAACCTTATTTAGGTTAAAAGTAAAACAAATTGCCCTACAAAGAGGTTGCTACAAAAGTGGCAGCCTCTTTTTTTGTCTTTCTCTTTCTAAAAATAGCCTATGTTATATTCTTTCATTTTAGCAACATTCTTTTCTTTTCAAACGACCGCTGCACCACACGAACCGACGGGGACTATCGAAATAAACATCCAAAATCTACGCAACGAAAAAGGCCAATTGCTTATCTCTGTGTATCGCCAAGCCGATGGATTCCCGAACAATCCCGCCAAAACCTATATAACAAAATCAATTTCAGTTAGTACTTTAAAATCGCCTGTACGTTTCGAATCCCTACCTTACGGCACGTATGCCATTAGCTTTTTGCACGACGAAAACGGCAATCATCGTATGGATTATAACTTGCTGGGCATGCCTCAAGAAGGTTATGCCGTTTCTGGTCAATCTATGAGTTTGTTTAGCCTTCCGCGTTACGAAAAAGCAAAGTTTGAACTCAATGTTTCGCACCAAAAGCTCCTGATTTCCATGTACTATTTGCGCTAAAAGTTAGTATTTTTTATTTTACATAACTATAATATTTATAAAACAAGCGAATAAAGCGCAAATAAAGACATCGTTTGCATAACAATCAAATAGAGTGTTGTATATTTGCATTAATTTCAGATATTCCGAAATTTTCAACCCAAAATTTATCTCATTTATCCAATGAAAAACATAGTAGTAATTGGTTCGGGTACGATGGGCAATGGTATTGCTCACGTATTTGCACAACACGGTTTTAGCGTTAACTTAGTAGATATTTCGCAAGATTCGCTAAATAAGGCACTGGCAACTATTAGCAAAAACTTAGATCGCCAAGTTAGTAAAGGATTGCCAGAGGAAGTTAAATTAGCAACCTTAGCCAATATCAAAACCTTTACTAATATTAGCGATGCAGTAAGCGATGCTGACTTAGTAGTAGAGGCTGCAACAGAGAACATCGACACTAAACTAAAAATATTCGCAAATCTTTGCGAAATATCTCCTGCTAAAACAATTCTAGCAAGCAACACATCTTCTATTTCTATTACTAAAATAGGTTCTGTTACTAAACGTGCCGATAAAGTAATTGGGATGCACTTCATGAACCCAGTGCCTGTAATGAAATTAGTAGAGATTATTCGCGGCTACGCTACATCCGACGAAACTACTAATGCTATAATGGAACTTTCTAAGCAATTAGAAAAAGTGCCAACAGAAGTAAATGACTACCCTGGCTTTATTTCAAACCGCATTTTGCTTCCAATGATTAACGAAGCGATTTATGCTCTTTATGAAGGTGTGGCGGGCGTAGAAGAAATTGATACTGTAATGAAACTGGGCATGGCGCACCCAATGGGGCCTTTGCAATTAGCAGACTTTATAGGTTTGGATGTGTGCCTTTCTATCTTGAATGTATTGCATGATGGTTTTGGTAATCCTAAATATGCCCCTTGCCCGCTTTTAGTAAATATGGTAACTGCTGGCTACAAAGGCGTTAAGTCTGGTGAAGGTTTTTACCAATGGGGGCACGGCAGCAAAGAACTAATTGTAGCAAATCGTTTTAGCAAAAAACAACCATTCGCTACAGTTTAATTATTTTAGCAATATACTATTTATAAAAAGGCCGATATACAGATTTAGTATATCGGCCTTTTTATGCTAATTCAATTATTTTAGCAAACTAAACTACTACATTATTTTCTCTAAGTGCGTCATTTAGAGAAGTTTTCAAATCTGTGCTTGCTTTGCGTTTGCCAATAATAAGGCAGCAAGGCACATGAAACTCTCCTGCTGGAAACTTTTTAGCATAACTACCAGGGATAACCACTGAGCGTTCGGGAACATATCCTTTATACTCTACAGGTTCACTTCCAGTCACATCTATAATCTTAGAAGAGCCAGTAATCACGACATTAGCACCCAAAACGGCTTCCTTCCCTACCCTTGCACCCTCAACTACGATACAACGCGAGCCTACAAAAGCACCATCTTCAATAATTACGGGGGCAGCTTGCACAGGTTCTAACACCCCTCCTATCCCTACACCGCCGCTCAAATGCACATTTTCGCCGATTTGAGCACAACTTCCGACAGTCGCCCAAGTATCGACCATCGTCCCGGCACCAACATACGCCCCAATATTGACATAAGAAGGCATTAAAATTACACCTTTACTAATAAAAGCACCATAACGCGCCGTTGCTGGCGGCACAACGCGCACGCCCAATGCCTCATAATCAGATTTGAGCGCCATTTTATCATAATATTCAAACGGTGGCGTTTCGATAGTTTGCATTTTTCTAATAGGGAAATACAAAATTACGGCTTTTTTGACCCAGTCATTGACTTGCCAATCTGTTGCGGTAGGTTCGGCCACACGCACACGCCCTTTGTCCAAATCCTCTATTACCTGCTCTATGGCCTGAATAGTAGTAGAATCATTTAATAAATTACGGTCGAGCCATGCGGCTTCTACTATTTCTTTCGTTGTCATGCGCTTGATTTTGCGTTTAATTTAACATAAGGCAAATATAAAAGTTACATCTGTCATGTTTAGAGAATTTACAAGAAAGTATAAATAAAACAACCATTACCTTTGAATTAATGAAACGTCGCATAGTATTAGCTTCATTGCTAAAACCCGTGAACGATACGAGAATGTACGAAAAGTTCGCCGTACCGATCGCACAAACCAACCAATATGATGTTCATGTAATCGGATTTGAGGCCAAACAAGCCCAAGCCGCTGAAAATATCACCTTTCATACGCTATTTTCAGGCAAAAGATTAAGTATAAAGCGTTTAGGCATTGGCTTAAAATATTTCAATTTACTACTTAAACTAAAACCTGAAGTAATAATAGTTAGTTCTCCTGATTTACTGCTGTTTACCTCTGTACACAAAATAATATTTGGAACGAAAATATTATATGACGTGCAAGAAAACTACTTCGCTAACATTGTCTATACGCCTGTGTACCCTGCTTGGGTACGCAAACCCTTAGGACATTTTGTCAGATTCTACGAAACGATACTTTCGCGCACGTTTGACCACTTCATTTTGGCCGAACAATGCTACGAACAAGAGCTTTCGTTTATTAGCGACCGCTACACTATTATAGAAAACAAGTTTCTGCCTCCAATACCCGACTGGACACCGCCGCCGCCACGTATTCCTACTAAAGGCAACATCAAACTACTTTATTCGGGTACAATTGCAGAGCATTATGGTATTTGGGAGGCAATCGAGATCGCGAAATCCTTTTACGAGTACGATAAAAGCACTAAACTCACGATTATTGGCTATTGTGCTAAAGAAAGTCTTTGGCAGGAACTGAAAAAAGAGATTAGTAAACATTCATTCATTATACTAAAAGGCGGAAACCAATTAGTCCCCCATCAAGAGATTTTAGCAGAAATAAAAACGCACAATATCGGTTTACTAACTTATCAGGATATTAGCACACACAACAACCGCGTCCCTACTAAATACTATGAGTATTTAGCAAACAACCTATCGGTACTAATTACCCAAAATAAAATATTACTAAAATTGGCAAAAAACAATAAACTACAAATTTTAGCAACATACAATACTAATATAAACTTAGTAAGCAACATGGGATTTGCTAATTCATATTATGACGCCAAAAAACTAACTAACCTCCTACTACAGACCACTAACTAAATACAATTCTGCTAATATATTTCGGCAATCCTTATTTATACAATACTCAGCAGTACTACTACGCTGTTATGGTGTCTGATATACTAAAAGCCTCCCCCACTCTTCTATTAAATAACAGGCATAAAAAAAGCCTGTACTCATAGCGAGTACAGGCAAAAATGATGTAAGAAATCTAAGATTTTGTTTAATTCTTATTTCGCGCAAAAACAGCTTTTACCTTGCCGAATAGGACTGCATAATAATCGGTTTCAAACAGTGCTGAGTCGTTGCGGGCTTGGCGTAAGAACATAAATCCGAACATCAGCAAAACTACATTGGCCGTCCACATTCCGTAAGAAACTTCTACGAGTCCCTCCTTCGCCCATTTCTCGCCAGTAATCGAAATCACATAGAAGAAGATAAAGAATACTATCGAGATCAAGACAGGAACACCAAAACCACCTTTTTTAATAATCGCTCCAAGCGGCGCACCGATTAAGAAGAAAGCCAAACAAGCAAAGGCTTGCGTATATTTTCTAAATACTTCGATGGTAAACACATTTATATCTCTTTCGTTGGAAGCGATGCGCTCCGAATAACTTTGCGACAATGCCCTTACGTTTCGTGCCTGCCCTGCTGCCAACGATAAAATCTCGTGTTTCTGCGGCTCTGCGTAATGTTTTTGTTTTTCAATCCACTTCGTCAAATCAATGTTATTCGCTTTTTTCGCCGTATCTGCCCTAAACGTATAAGCATAATAACTAGGTAAATTGGTGCGCATTCCGTTGGTTGTATAGTCTTTTTCTCTGTTGAGCGAGTCAATATCAGAATGTAACTCATTGATATTACGCATCCATTTGTTAGAAGAAAACAAGTTAATGTCGGTTCGGCTGAAGTTAAAACTACTCATATTAAACACTAACTTACTCTTTCCGAACTTGTTACGAACAAATTCCTGCGGCTTGGCTTTGTCATTGATAAACTCCGAGTAATTCTCTCCGTGAAAAAGCTCCAGAACCAAATAGCGGTCATCGTAAATCGTGTACATTTTGCCCGAATCCGCTAAAATCACTTTTGTATTACCTCGTCCGTCGGTATGGTCATAAATCATTACGTCTTGAATGGATTTCCCGTCAGGCATTTTCTTGTTTACTTTGATCGTATAATTCGGCAAACCGTAATAAAAAGTACCTTCTTTGATGTTAAAGGTTGTTTTGGCGTGCGTAATGTCGTAAAGCAAACTATAAGCTCTCAAATTGGCGCGTGGTACGATGAAGTTGTTAAAAAAGAACGCCCCTATTGACAAAAATATCGCGACAATAAACATGGGACGCATCACACGTAATAACGAAATCCCAGAACCTTTGATGGCCGTTAGTTCGTGATGCTCGCCCAGATTGCCAAAAGTCATCAGCGACGACAACAACACGGCCAGCGGCAAGGCAATCGGGATCGTATTGAGGCTAAAATAAAAAAGCAGCTCGGCAAAAACGGAAAAACCTAAGTTTTTACCGACCAAATCTTCAAAGTATTTGAGCATTGTTTGGGTGAGCAAAATAAAAACCACCACCACAAACGTCAGTACAAAAGGCGCGAAAAAGGCCTTTAGTACAAGTTTATCAAGTTTCTTTATCACTATTATAATAGGTTGTATTTTTAATAAAGGCAAAAGTAAGAAAGGTTCTGTCCAAAATAACAGAACGCTCATTTTTTTGCCGCAGGTTTACATAATAATCTTTATTAGAACAAAAAAATAGGGCTACTTCGTATTAACCTCCGACCGTTTCGCGGAGCGTTTCTACTAAGTCGTCCCATAATTCATGCAAATCATGCTCGTTGGTATTCTTGGAATAGTCCGTAATGGACAAATACACGGCCCTTGTTATATCGCTGGTTTCCAGCTTAAATTCTATAAAATCGGGGTCTTCTTGGTCTATTTCGTGCGTCGGCAAAAACTCAAAACGAGCCAGTTTGTTACTTTTCTGTAATACTAACCGCGCCAAATGATCCGACTTTTCCCATACAAAATTATAAATCTGCTCCGCATTAATATCCGCCCTTTCCGCAAACCACGCCTGCAAACCCTCCGCCGTGCTTATGTACGGGAACAATATTTTGGGAGATGATTTAAACTCATACTCTTTTATAAACTTCATTTTTTCCATCATCTTAATTTTTTTTGCGCTTTAAGTAATTGGATTAGAGTTCTAAGCCCACAATTTAAAACTTTTTTTTCTAAAACGCTTGCACATTCAAAATTATTTTACGTGTTTTGCACCACAATTCGGCGAGGTAGCTCAGATGGTTAGAGCGTAGGATTCATAACCCTAAGGTCGGCAGTTCGATTCTGCTCCTCGCTACAAGCAAAAGCATTCAGTTACATGAATGCTTTTTTTATTTCTATACAACCCATTTTTGTACTTTAGAATGCTAAAAAAATGGATTTTAAAGGTTTTTTTGCAAAAAACAATAAGCCTTCTCCCCCAATCGCACCAACTCAATTATTTGTTACAACGCCATGTAACGCATTCGCTCCCTATTTCGGAGGCACAATTTGCCCAAAAAGCACTTGACGCCGCCGAGCAAGTAGCCTTGTTTGAACGATTTTCGGGTAAAAAAGCCGCGCAAAGCCTTTGGTATGAAATAGGTTCGGGCAGTGATTTGAGTATGGCTTTATGTTTTGGAATAAAACACGACATCAGACTCACGGCAACGGATTTGTATCCCATCGCCAAAATTTCATTGATTAACAATAACTTAGCTCGTTTATGGACTTCACAGCCCATTACCAATCTGCCAGAGCTAACCCAATTTAATATACAATACGCCGCACCAACAGACGCACAACAAACGGATTTTGAGGCAAATACATTTGATTGTATCACCAACACTTCCGTACTCGAACACATACCCGCCGCCGCACTTCCTGCTATTTTTAAGGAAGGTTATAGGGTTTTAAAACCCAACGGCCTGATGATTTGTGTAATTGATATGCAAGACCATTACAGTTACACGGACAGCAGTATTACCTATGGCCACTTTCTTCGCTACAATAATTTTGTGTATAACGATTTGATTAACAGTGATATACACTATCAAAACCGACTCCGATACTCCCAATACAAAACCCTTTGGAAAGCCGCAGGTTTCCGCACAATTTACGAAGACCTCGCCTACCCAGATGCCCAAACACTCGCCATGTTGGAAACCTTGCCATTGGCCGAACCATTCAAAAACTTTTCACGTGAAGACAAATTTGCAAAAACGGCATGGGTAGTTCTACAAAAACAGTAATCTATTTTACATAATTTAAAAGTTTATAAAACATATCTTTTTTAGGAAAAACGACAAACAAAACACGCCGAAATTTGGCTGTTTGCGGCTTAGGCCGTATTATTGCTGTTCGGTTTGGATAACACACCTTTACGTTATATCTTACTGATAGTCAATAAATACACAAAACAAATCAGAACATGGATACAGGAATGTTACATTTACACACGACGGTTGTAATCGTGTTTTTACTCTCTTTGGCCTTCAAAACAGTACTTTTATTAGCCAATAACACTACCCTACTCGATACGGTACGCGCCAAAACCAAGGTCTTAGAAATGATTTTGGGAACACTTATTTTGGTAACGGGCGGTTATTTGTTGTTCAAAGGCGGGCATCCAGCCACTTGGCTCATGGTAAAAGTCGCGATTGTGTTAGTAATGATTCCGATGGCTATCGTTGGCCTGAAAAAAGGAAATAAGGCTTTGGCGGTAATTTCGTTGCTTGGCTTTGTGTATGTATATGGTGTGGCCGAAACGCGCAGCCTTACGTTCAAGAAACAAGACACGGCAGCAAGTCCAGTAGCCGAAATCTACACAGCGCAATGCGTGCGTTGTCATGGCGAAAGCGGCGACGCTGGCCAGTTTGGAGCTAAAAACTTGAAAGAATCGACGCTTAGCCGCGAAGAAACTGCCCAAATCATTCTGAATGGAAAAGGCGCGATGCCTGGCTTTAATGGCGCGATTAGCCCAGAAAAAGCAAACGAGTTGGCGGACTATATCGCAACATTGAAAAAATAAAAAACTGCATTAAAATACTGAAAAACAGTTGTTTATACAAAGCCTTGTAACCTAATCCGTTGCAAGGCTTTTTTGTTTTCGGTATCTTTATATAATCATTTTTATTGCTATGGACAACATCAGATTCGTATTAGAAAGAATGGCTAATTCTAATTTAAGTGAGGACGATTGGCAGTTTTTCGCAGCAAAACTTACCAAACAATCATTTAACCGTAAAAGTACCGTTTTGGCGGCAGGTCAAACAGAGTCCCATCTCTCCTTTATAGAAAAAGGAATTGTTCGATTTTATCTCGGAGACGAAGAAAAGCAAACGACTTTTGGATTTGCATTTGAAAACTACTTTGTAAGTGCCTACGATTCTTTTTTATTACAACAACCTTGTAATTATTATATAGAAACACTATCTGACACTATTTTATGGCGGCTCACCCACCAAGATTTAGCCCAAATCTATGAGCATACAAGCATCGGCAATACAATTGGCCGTTTAGCGAGCGAAGACCTATTTTTAAAAAAGTCGAAACGTGAATTGTCTTTACTCATGGATAGTCCTGAAACTCGCTATCTGAAACTATTTACAGAACAACCTCACCTACTCAAACAAATTCCGCTCAAATACATTGCCTCTTACATAGGTATCACCCCTCAGGCACTAAGTCGCATCCGAAGGCGTATTTGTTAACTTGGGTTCATTGTTAATCATCCCGAACTAGGCGAATTTTGCATCATAATTTCAATAACACTATTAGATATATGAAACCATTATTCGTACTTTTAACAGCATTTAGCATTAGCATAACTGTTAATAAAATTTTATTTGGGCAATATAACCTACAATTATCTGGCAGAATTGCCATGTGTTGTATGCTGATATTTACCGCTATCAGTCATTTTGCATTCACCAAAGGCATGAGCCTGATGTTTCCTTCGTTTGTTCCTTTCAAAACTGAAATAGTGTATTTGACAGGTATTGCCGAAATGATACTAGGTTTAGGGCTATTGTATCCGCCAAAAGCAGAATACACAGGCTGGGTTATTGTTATATTTTTCATACTCATACTTCCTTCCAATATTTACGCTTCTATCAAGCATATCAATATTGAAAAAGGCACCTTTGACGGCAATGGACTCACTTATCTGTGGTTTAGAATACCCTTGCAGTTATTGTTTATCGTATGGACGTATTTATCGGCTATCAAATAACCAAGCAATGAATCCGACTCTTTTCTATAGTAAAATAGTATCGGATTCATTGCTTTATTTTAGAGTTGTAATTGAAAAAAATGTGTAGGTTTGCAACCATTTTTTATACAATTACAGCACCTTATTCCGATGGAAAATAAGCATTCTTGGATTATTGCCAACGAATTACAAATCACAGAACGCCAAGTAAATGAGACACTTGCGTTATTAGACGGAGGCGCAACCGTGCCTTTTATCGCACGCTATCGTAAGGAAGTAACGGGCAGCCTCGACGAAGTGGCCATCGCTGCCATTCGCGACCGCGCCGAACAGTTGCGCGAGTTGGACAAACGCCGTGAGTCTATCCTCAAATCTATCAGCGAACAGGGCAAACTCACCGACGAATTAGAAGCTAAAATCAATGCCGCCGAAACGCTTTCGGTGCTCGAAGATATTTATTTGCCCTACAAACCAAAACGCCGCACGCGTGCCACCATTGCCCGCGAAAAAGGCTTGGAGCCATTGGCTATCAGAATTTTAGAACAAGGAAATTTTGATTTGGAAAGCGAAGCAGCCGCCTACATCAGCGACGAAAAGCAAGTAAAAGACATAGAAGAAGCCTTAGCAGGCGCACGCGACATCATTGCCGAAACCATCAACGAATCGCCAGAAGCCCGTACAGAAATGCGTGAGCTTTTTGCCGAAAAAGGCGTATTTCAGTGCAAAGTGGTGGCAGGCAAAGAAGAAGAAGGTCAGAAATACAAAGACTATTTTGAATGGAACGAACCCGTTAAAAATGCGCCTTCGCACCGCATCTTGGCCATGCGTCGCGGCGAAAACGAGATGATTTTGATGCTCGATACCAATCCGCCTGAAGAAGACGCTATTTCGCTTCTGGAACAACGTTTTGTAAAAGGACACAACGCAGCAGCCCAACAAGTGCAAATGGCCGTAAAAGACGGTTACAAACGTTTGCTTCGCCCTTCGATGGAGACGGAAATACGTTTGGCCTCTAAAAAACGCGCCGACGAGGAAGCAATTAAGGTTTTTGCTGAAAATTTACGCCAATTGCTGCTTGCTGCGCCATTGGGACAAAAAAACGTGTTGGCCATCGACCCAGGCTACCGCACAGGTTGCAAAGTGGTTTGTTTGGACAGACAAGGCAAACTCCTGCACAACGACGTGATTTATTTGCTCGAAAGTCGCCAAACCGAACGCGCAGAAACAACGGTTCGTTATTTGTGTGAAAAATTCGAGATAGAAGCCATCGCCATCGGCAACGGAACGGCCAGCCGCGAGACAGAAAGTTTTGCAAGAGGCTTAAAACTCCCTAATATTCAGATAGTTGTGGTAAATGAAAGCGGAGCTTCGATTTACTCAGCTTCGGACGTGGCGCGTGAGGAGTTCCCTGACTACGACGTAACGGTTCGCGGCTCTGTTTCGATTGGTCGCCGTTTGTTAGACCCGTTGGCGGAGTTGGTGAAAATTGACCCGAAATCCATTGGCGTAGGCCAATACCAACACGACGTTGACCAAACCGCCCTCAAAAACAGTTTGGACGATGTAGTAATGAGTTGCGTGAATGCCGTTGGCGTGGAAGTAAACACGGCCAGCAAGCAAATTTTGACGTATATTTCAGGTTTAGGCCCTCAATTAGCGCAAAATATCGTGGAGTTCCGTAACCAAAACGGGCCATTCCGCAGCCGCGCACAACTCAAAAAAGTGCCGCGTTTGGGAGAAAAAGCCTTCGAACAAGCCGCAGGTTTCTTGCGTATTCGCGAAGCAGAAAACCCACTTGATGCCAGTGCCGTTCACCCCGAAAGTTATGTGATTGTAGAAAAAATGGCTTCGGATTTGGGCTGCAAAGTCGCTGATTTGATGCGAGATGCGCAACTGCGCAAGCAAATTGACCTTAAAAAATATGTTTCGGAAAAAGTTGGCTTGCCAACCCTCAACGACATCGTAAACGAGTTGGCCAAACCAGGACGCGACCCGCGCGAGCAATTCGAAGCGTTTAGCTTTACGGAAGGCGTAGAAAAAGTGTCGGATTTGCGTATCGGAATGCAGTTGCCAGGCATTGTTACGAATATCACCAACTTTGGCGTGTTCGTGGACATCGGCGTACACCAAGACGGTTTGGTACACATCAGCAACCTTTCTAATCGCTACGTGAGCAACCCCAACGAAGTGGTAAAAGTACACCAAAAAGTAAACGTAACCGTGATAGAAGTAGATGAGGCACGCAAACGCATTGCCCTTTCTATGAAAACCGAAAATACCGCCCCACAAGGCAAAAAAGAGAAACAAAGCAGCAGCCAACCTGCTGACAATGAGGACATGGCAAGCAAGTTGGCCAAACTCAAAAATATGTTTAAATAAAACTAAAACAGCCGCCAAAAGGTTAATTGTTCAAACCAAACACGCCTTTTGGCGGCTTTGCTTAACCTATCCAAAGCACAAAAGCAACACGATTTAGTATTCATTTTTAACTATTCAAAACCAATGCTTCAAGGGAAAAAAATCATTTTGGGCATTAGCGGTAGCATTGCGGCGTATAAATCTGCGTTTTTGACTCGCCTACTCATCAAGGCGGGAGCAGATGTACAAATTATCCTCACGCAAGCGGCGGCCGAATTTGTAACGCCACTCACCTTAGCCACACTTTCCAAAAGACCAGTTTTACAGCAATACGTTCGCGATTCTACGGGCGTTTGGAACAATCACGTAGAACTTGGGCTTTGGGCAGATGCCATGATTATGGCTCCTGCTTCGGCCAATACGCTGGCCAAATCTGCGAATGGCCTTTGTGATAACTTACTGGCAGCTACCTACTTATCGGCGCGTTGTCCTGTATTTTTCGCGCCTGCTATGGATTTGGATATGTACGTGCACCCCGCCACGCGCCGCAATTTGGAAACCTTGCGCAGTTTTGGGAATTACATCATAGAAGCCGAATTTGGAGAGCTTGCCAGCGGACTTTCTGGGCAAGGACGTATGGCCGAGCCTGAAAACATCATCGCCTACATGGAAGCCTATTTTGCCAAAAAAGAAGGCAAGCCTTTGGCAGGAAAAAATGTGCTGGTAACCGCAGGTCCAACGCACGAACCCATTGACCCAGTGCGTTTTATCGGAAATCATTCGAGCGGAAAAATGGGGTTTGCTATCGCCGATGCACTTGCCCGACAAGGCGCAAACGTAACCGTTGTGGCAGGGCCAACCTCTCACAAACCGCATCAGTTGAGCGTAAAAGTAAAGCACGTAACTACCGCCGCACAGATGTACGAAGCTGCCAAAGAATCATTTGGCAGCAGCGATATTGCGATTTTTGCGGCAGCCGTAGCCGATTACACGCCTTCGGAAGTGGCCAATCAGAAAATTAAGAAATCGGAAAATGATATGTTTGTGAACCTCAAGAAAACCACAGACATCGCCTCCGAATTGGGCAAGCTCAAAACCGCCAATCAAATAACCATTGGCTTTGCCCTCGAAACCGAAAACGAACAAACCAACGCCCAATCTAAGTTGGAACGCAAGAACTTGGATTTTGTGGTACTTAACTCTCTGAATGATGAAGGAGCTGGTTTTCAGCACGATACAAACAAAATAACGGTTTTGCATCGTAGCGGAGAAGTACAAGCCTTTCCTCTCAAAAGTAAAGAAACCGTAGCCGAAGACATTGTTCAATTGCTATTGCAACGGCTGGGGTTGTAAAATAAAAATTGTTATTGTGAATACGCTAAAGTAGATACGCACAGCATGCGTATCTACAATTTCATTAATCACCTATTTTTCGGCTTGATAATACAGCACCGAACAGTTTTCGGGACGTAATACTTGTGCCGCTACGCGTTTAATATCGTCGGTGCTAACGGCCTGAATATCTGCCGCTTCGCGGTTGATTTGGTCTGGGTTGCCGAGCAGCGCGAAAAACGCCAAACTCATGGCACGATTCAGCAATTCCACTTCCCCAAATACCAACGAAGATTCGGCCTGATTCTTTACTTTCGTCAGTTCTTGTGCCTCCAGCGGCTGCGCCAAAAATTCCGCTACAACGCTATCTATTTGTTTTTCAGCTTCTTCTAAAGAAATTCCGTTGGCGACTTTGCCATCTATCAGTAACAAACCCGCATCAATCGAACCCATCACATAGGCATTTACGGACGTGAATACTTTTAGTTCTTTGACCAGTTTTTGGTACAAACGCGAAGATTTGCCGCGCCCCAAAATATCGCTCAACAAGTCTGTGGCATGATAGTCGGCATCCGTGCGCGCGCAAGCATGATAGGCTTTATAAATGGCACTGGTAGGCACTTTGGCCGAAACCGTAAGGCTGCGTTTTTGGGTTTGTACGGGTTCTTGTGGCAAATTGCGGTGATATGGTGCCCCCGCAGGAATCGGCGCAAACCATTTTTCGGACAATTCGCGGGCTTTTTCTACCGTAACATCACCAGCCACCACCATTACGGCATTGTTTGGCAAATAATATTTATAGAAAAATGCCTTCACATCTTCCATCGTGGCGTTTTCGATATGGCTAATTTCCTTGCCAATCGTTGCCCAATTGTAGGGGTGCGTGGTATAGGCCAAGGGGCGCAACTTTAACCAAACATCGCCATAAGGCTGATTTAAGTAACGTTGGTTAAATTCTTCAATTACTACTTTGCGCTGAACTTCAAGTACTTGTGGGTCAAACGAAAGACTTAACATTCTGTCTGACTCCAACCAAAAAGCCGTTTCCAGATTCGCAGACGGAACGGTAATGTAGTAGTTCGTGATGTCAGGCGACGTAAAAGCATTGTTTTCGCCTCCTACCCTTTGCAAAGGCTCATCGTAAGAAGGCACGTTTTGCGAACCGCCAAACATGAGGTGTTCGAACAAATGCGCAAAACCTGTTTTGTTGGGGTCTTCATCGCGAGAACCCACATTGTACAAAATATTAAGGACGGCTGTCGGGGTGCTATGGTCGGAATGAACATACACACGCAACCCATTATCAAGCGTAAAAGACTGAAAATCTATCATTTATATTCTTTTCTTAAATAAATATCAATTACTGGATAAAAAGCAAATATACAATTCCACAGGAATTTTAAACCTATTTTCCTAAAAACAAAAAAGTCAGCCAACAATCTACTGTTATTGGCTGACAGAACTATAACATAAAAAAACAAAAACAATAAAACAATGAAACACTCTTTCTATCTACTCCTATAACGCAGGCCTATTGCAAATAGTTTGTGCGAACAAACAAAAAGTATAACACAATAAAAATAATTATGTTAAGCAAGTATTTTAATTATAAAACAAAAAAACATAATTCAATGTTTTATATAATTTTCACAACAAAACATTGAACTCAAAATTTGCGTATTTAGATTTCTTTCCGCAGTCTGGCCACAGGAATATTCATCTGTTCGCGGTATTTGGCCACCGTCCGACGCGCAATTTCATAGCCTTTTTGGTTGAGCAACTCTTCCAGCTTTTCATCCGACAAAGGTTTTTGTTTGTTCTCACTGTCAATAAATTCCTTCAAAATCTGCTTCACTTCGCGGCTACTCACGTCCTCGCCCGATTCGGTGGCGATACCTTCCGAGAAAAAGAATTTGAGCGGAAACACGCCAAAATCCGTTTGCACGTATTTACTATTGGCCACACGCGAAACCGTCGAGATGTCCATCCCGATGCGGTCGGCTACGTCTTTGAGAATCATGGGGCGAAGTTTGGCTTCGTCGCCTTCCAGAAAAAAGTCGCGCTGCAAGCCAACTATCGCGTGCATGGTGTGCAACAATGTTTGTTGGCGTTGGCGAATGGCATCAATGAACCAACGCGCCGCGTCTAATTTTTGCTTTACAAAAGTTACGGTTTCGCGAATTGCTTTGTTTTTCTTGGTGCTTTTGTCGTAGGCTTCGAGCATTTCGGTGTATTGGCGGCTTACGCGCAATTGCGGTTCGTTGCGGCCATCTAACGAAATTTCCAACTCGCCGTCATTTTCTGTTACGATAAAATCAGGAATAATCACCTGCGATTTGGCATCTGCCCCACTCGATTCGCCAGGTTTGGGATTCAGGTGCGTAATCATTTTGATGGCTTCCTTCAGTTCGGCGGCATCGTCTATGTCGAGGCGGCGTTGGATTTTATCGTAATGCTTTTTGGTAAATTCATCAAAACAATCTTCTACAATCCTGATAGCCAGCGAAGCCACCTCGTAATTGTCGGTGCGGCGGTCGAGTTGCAGCAACAAGCATTCTTGCAGGTTGCGGGCGGCGATGCCTGCGGGGTCGAACTGCTGAATCATGGCCAGCATATCGTCCACCTCTTCGTCCGAGACATTGATATTTTGTTTGAAAGCCAAATCATCGGCAATCGACGTGAGCGGACGGCGAATGTAACCGTCGGCATCAATGCTTCCGATGAGTTGCTCGCCTATTTTTTGTTGCGTTTCCGTCAGAGGCAAATAGCTCATTTGCACCATGAGCGCGTCGGCCAACGACGAACCCGCCCCAATCGGACGTTCTCTATCGTCTTCACTGTCAGCATTATAGCCGTCGCCTTGCATTTTATAACCTGGAATATCATCACCCAAATAGTCGTCCAGATTCAGTTCTCCCGTTTCGCTGGCCGGGCCGTCATCGTCGTTGCGTTCGGGGCGCGAGTCGTCGCCATAATCATCGTCATCATTATTGTTGCTCTCGTCCGAATCGCTATCATTGTCATACTCATCGTCGTCTTTATCGCGGTCGGGCAACTCGTCCAAGCCTTCTTCTAAGGCTGGATTGATTTCCATTTCTTCCTGAATACGAGAGCTAAGTTCGGCAGTAGTAACTTGCAATAGCTTGATAAACTGTATTTGTTGCGGTGACAGTTTTTGATTCAGCGACAGGTTCAGACCAAGTTTTTGCATGATGTAAACAAATAATTAGTGAGTGTTAAAATAAATTAAATTATGTTAAATTGGCGAGTGTACCCTGATATTGAGCCACTTCTACGCCAAAACGTTGCAGAAAATCTACGCCTTCGTCGATGGCCAAGCCTTTGTACTGCGCATAAGATTGTAAATAAATTACTTTGCTGATTTTCATACTAAACACAATACGCGCACACGCAATACAAGGCGAAAGCGTAACGTAAAGCGTGCATCCTTCAATACTCGTGCCATTTTGCACAGCATACAGAATGGCATTTTCTTCGGCGTGTAGTGCCAACGAGCAACTCCCTTTTGAGTCGCGCGGGCAACCTTCTTCTGGCCACTGCTCATCGCAATTGTGCGTTCCTGCGGGCGGTCCGTTGTAGCCAATAGACACAATGCGCGTATCTTTCACCAGCACTGCCCCTACTTGTCGTTTCACGCAATGCGAGCGTTTGGACAAATTAACGGCCAATTCCATAAAAATATCATCGTAAGCGGGTCGCTTCTGCATAAGGCGTTTTTGATTGTTTGTGGGTTTAAAGATACAAAACTTGCCTAATATGCAATAGAACGCTGCAATACGGAATCTATTATAACATTGTTTTTGGTAAATTTTTATTACTTACCTAAACAAACTTAATGGCCTAATAGTTTGGGTTACAAGTAACTAAATATAACGTATCAATGTTTGCGTATGGAAAGTTTCTTATAATAACACTATAATCATTAGCTTTTTCAAAGAAATAGCCTTTATTTGCTCAATGAAGCAATCACAAACACTAAACTCTTTTTGAACAAAGTTTTTATACCTACTACAAACCAAATACGAATATGAGACGCGTGTTTATTTTATTCTTGCTGCTATCTGCCTCCGCCATTTCTCGCGCCCAAGACAGCAAATTAATCGAAATTGAAAAAACAGACATCACGGCCAATAAGCATTTCAAAAGCGATAAAGCCTCTTTTTTTGGCTTCAAGTTGGGTATGGGCATCAAAACCGCCGAAAAACATTGGGGAACATTGCCGCAATTCATCGCCAAATATGATAATTTGACCCACGACGGAACACTTCGCTATTATCTTTATGACAAAAACGAAGCAGGCGAACAAAAAAACTGCGTGGCTTATTTGATTTGGAACAAAGGCGATACGGCCTTGGCTCAGATTAGTTTCTTCCCCGATGCAGAACCTTATTTGCAAGGAAACACCAAAAAACTATTGACTTTTGAAGCCATCGACGTATATTCGGACTTGTATAAGCATTTTTTGGGAAAAGCAACCAAAACCGCCATTACACTCGACGTGCCAGACATTCATTTGCGCCACAAAACCTTTTATTTCCACAAACACGGAATAGAAATTTGTGAGCAGCACGACGAAAAAGACCACCGCGTAGTATTTGCGATTGTTCCCGTAAAAGAAACGCCTTAATCCTTTTGTAAAAACAAATTTGAATGGAGCCAGTTTTTGGAAATAGAATAGACCTTGCTTCCTTGCGTGAAGCCGCCGAGCAACTACGCGCCGAAATCGGCAAAGTTGTAGTGGGTCAGAGCGAAATGATAGAATTGATTTTGGCGGCCATGCTCGCCGACGGACACGTACTCATCGAAGGCGTGCCCGGTGTGGCCAAAACACTTACCGCCAAGCTCACCGCTGCAGGCATTTCGGCACAATACGCACGTATTCAATTTACGCCCGACCTGATGCCTTCCGACGTAATCGGGACGCAGATTTTCAATAGCAAAACGGCAGATTTTGAGTTTAGACAAGGTCCTATTTTTGCTAACATCGTCCTCATCGACGAGATAAATCGCGCTCCCGCAAAAACGCAATCCGCTCTTTTTGAGGCAATGGAAGAACGCCAAGTAACCGTAGATGGCACAACTTATATGTTAGAACCGCCTTTTATGGTGCTGGCCACCCAAAACCCCATTGAGCAAGAAGGAACTTACCGCCTACCCGAAGCCCAACTCGACCGTTTTTTGTTCAAAATTTCGGTAGAATATCCTTCGCTTGCGGAAGAAACCCAGATTTTGGTACAGGCCAACGCCCGCAAAGGCAACACGCCTTTATCCGAAATAAAACCCGTTTTGAGCAAAGAAGCGTTAGTGCAGTTTCGGCAAAAAGCGGCAGAAATCCACATCGAACAGCCTCTTATTCAGTACATTGCCCAAATTACAAGCCAAACGCGCCAACACCCAGCCCTTTATTTGGGAGCTTCGCCACGTGCCTCGCTGGCCATTCTCAACGCCAGCAAAGCCATTGCCGCGCTGCGTGGCCGCGACTTTGTAACGCCCGACGATATTCGGTTTGTGGTTACGCCTGTGTTGCGCCATCGGCTTGCCCTCACGCCCGAACGCGAAATGGACGGCACAACGATTGGCGGCGTAATCAAGCAAATTCTGGACGGAATAGAAGTACCTCGCTAACAGCATTTTATATAAAAAACAAAAAAGGAGAAAGCCGACACATACGGTTTTCTCCTTTTTTATTGCACTCATAAATCATAATGTCTTTTTATTTCAATAAAGCCACCAACGCTTCATTTTCTTGGATAAGGGCATAATCTACGGCCTTCTTGCCGAATCGGTCACGGATTTTGGTATCGGCTTTGTGCGCAAGTAATGTTTTTGCAATGGATTCATGGCCGAAAGTAGCCGCAAAAAACAAAGCCGTTGCGCCGTTATAATTAAGCAAATTCGGGTTTGCGCCATGCGCCAACAACAATTCCACCATTGGCGTATAACCTTTGAAGCTCGCGCCCATCAGTGCCGAATTGCCTGTTGCGTCCTGAAGTTCAATATTCGCTTTCTGTTCCAACAAGATTTTGGCTACATCAAAAGCATTGTTATAAACTGCCAAAATCAGCAAACTATGGCCAGCTTTATTAAGTGTATCAATATTTTGTTTGGAGCTAACATACTGACTGACAACGGATACATCATTGGTTCGAGCAGCGTCAAACACATTGGTTTGCGCAAAAATGAACTGGAAAGAAAGCAGTTCAATAATGATTAACAAAAGATATTTTTTCATTGTTATGATGATTTAGTAACTAAAAATCGGCGGGAGAAACCGTAGCAACTCCCCCGCCGAGTGAATTATGTTTTATTGTTTTTGTGCGTTTTGCAAAGCTGCTTCCACTTCCTCGCGCGTAAGTTTGAGTTCTTTGGCCAAGCGTTTGCCGTAATCGCTATCGGCCATGTAGAAATAACCCGTCATTATCTTCTGAATCTCGCGGTTTTGTACCTGACCCAAATCCGCTACCAAGTTTTTGATAAGGTTGGCTTTGTTGGTTTCGTCGAGGCTTCTATAAAATTCGCCTGCTTGCTTAAAGTTATTTGGCTTAGAAATACGCGCCTGCGTAATGGCCACATCGCCGTAACGCGCCGAAGAATGTTTGTAGGCCGCATTGTCTGGGCGATTGTCGTTGCGTGATGGTTGGTAATTGGTATCCGAGCTTTTGCCTTTGTTGCTCAACGCGCCATCTTGGTTGTTGCTGTTGATGGCCACTTTTGGCGCATTCACTGGCAACTGTTGGAAATTCGCGCCGATGCGGTAGCGTTGTGTATCAAAGTACGAGAACAAACGGCCTTGCAACAATTTATCTTCCGAAGCCTCTACACCTGGGATTAGAGTACCTGGCGAAAATGCCGATTGTTCCACCGAATCAAAGTAGTTGTCTGGCACTTTGTTGAGCGTCATTGTGCCTACCAACATGGATTTGGCTACGCTTTCGTTCCAAGTTTTGGTTGCATCCAATGGATTAAAATCCAGTTTTTCAAATTCGGAAGCCTTCAGAACTTGTACATACAAATCCCATTGCGGGAAATTTCCTTTTTTGATATTGGTGTACAAATCAACGGTTGCGTGCTGAAAATCTTGGCTTTGCACTTTCGCCGCTTCGGCCATTGTTAGGTTACGTTCGCCTTGTTTGCTTTTCCAAGTGTATTTCACATAAACGACTTCATTTTTTTCATTAATCCACTTAAACGCATGGACACTTGAGCCGTTCATTTCGCGATACGAGGCAGGAATCCCGTAGTCCGAGTACACGCGAGTAAGCATGTGCGTTGCTTCTGGTTGATGAGAGAAAAAGTCAAACACACGCGCTGGGTCTTGCTTGTTCAGAATCGGCGAAGGTTTGAAAGCGTGCACCATGTCAGGGAATTTGATAGCATCGCGGATAAAAAACACAGGCAAGTTGTTGCCTACAATGTCGTAGTTTCCTTCTTCGGTATAAAATTTGGTAGCAAAACCACGCGGGTCGCGCAAGGTTTCAGGCGAGCCGTTTCCGTGTACAACCGTTGAAAAACGCACAAACACAGGTGTTTTTTTACCTGCTTGGCTCAAAAATTTGGCTTTGGTGTAGGCCGACATATCCGCAGCCGCCACAAACTCGCCGAAAGCACCCGCGCCGCGAGCGTGCACGACACGTTCGGGAATGCGTTCGCGGTCGAAAGAAGCCAATTTTTCAATCAAGTGAATGTCTTCCAACAATACGGGACCATCTTGGCCAACGGTTACCGAATTTTGGTTGTCGCCGACAGGTGCGCCCGTGTTCGTAGTCAAAGGTTTTTGTTGTGCGAAGGCTAACGAACTGGTTAGCAAAAGCATCGCACCAAAGATATAATGCTTATTCATGGTATTTTATCTGTTGATTAAACTTATTGAGACAAAAGTATAATCTTTATAATTATTGATAAAACTAAAATTTTCTATATTTGTAATAGATTTCATCAATACAGACACATGAACATTCAGCAATTAGAATATATTCTGGCCGTACATCAACTCAAAAACTTTAGCCGAGCGGCGGCGCATTGCAACGTAACGCAAGCCACGCTCAGTTTTATGATAAAAAAGTTAGAAGATGAGTTAGGGCTTATCATTTTTGACCGAAAACACAACCCCATTTTAACAACAGACGCGGGTTTGGAAATACTGGCCGAAGCACAAAAAGTGCTCGTACACACGCAGTTGCTGCAAGACAAAGCCAAAAATATGCGGGGCGAACTGTCGGGACAAATTCGTGTGGGCATTATTCCGACCATTGCCAATGCGCTATTGCCCAAAATCATTCGGCCAATCATTGAGAAATATCCGAGCCTTTCGATAGAAATCATCGAAACCACTACTGCACACATTGTCAAGCAGTTGCGCGATGGGCAACTCGATGCGGGGATTTTGGCGACACCGTTGGGGCTGGAAGATATAGAAGAAAATATTTTGTATTATGAAGCCCTGATGGTTTACGGCAATTTTGAGGAAGACAAAAAATACATTATCCCCGACGAAATCCGTAATCACAAAATTTGGCTTATGGAAGAAGGCCATTGCCTGCGCGAGCAATTTATCAAGCTGTGTTCGCTGAAAAAGAAATGCGATGTTCCCGAAAACTTCAAATTCGAGGCCAATTCTTTTGAAACACTGCTCAACATGGTGGACGAGTTTGGCGGCCTTACGATGATACCCGAACTGTATTTTCAGACGCTACCCAACGAGAAAAAGCGAAAAGTGCGGCATTTTGTTGCGCCAATTCCCGTGCGCGAAGTGAGTTTGATTTACTTTCGGCCTTTTGCCAAACAGCGTATTATTCAGATGCTTACCGCCGAGATTGCGGGCATTGTTAGTCAAAATTTAGCTTCCAACGACTACCCAAAACACGAACTGGTGATTGCCAAAATCTAAAAACAAAAACCCGTATCATTGACGCAACGATACGGGAGTTTTGCATATAATTTGTTGATTATTAACCTATTTGATCAAAGAAAGAACCGCCTTTTTTCGTTTCGGGCACTTCTTCTTTGGGTTCTGGAGCTACATATACGGCGGCTGGCGGCTCTGGCACGGCCACAGGTTCGGGCGTAGCCACCGCAATCACTGGCGTAGGCGCAACGATAGGCGTTTCTACTACTTCGATGGGCTTTTCGACATCTTGTAGCTGGGCTTTAAATGCTTCTCTTTCGGGTTGGGAAACGTAATGAGTGGGCTGGGCTTTTTGGCGCGAACGCTCGGCTTTGTCCAATAAATCGTTAGCCAAATTCCGCAATTCCGCAATAAAATTATCGCGCGTATTTTCGATGCCTCTGCATTCGCGTTCTATTTCTTTGGCCTGCTTTTCAGCATCTTCTATAATGGATTTGGCTTGCCATTTGGCATCTTTAAGCAAAGATTCGGCCTTGATTTGGGCTTCGCGAATATTGAGGGCAGCCGTTTTGTTGGCTTGTTCCACCAAATTTGCGCCTGTTTCTTCGGCAGTTTTGAGGGTTTTGAACAAAGAACTTTCTACCTCACGGAGCTTTTGTACCTCACGGTCGGCAGTTTCCAGACGGATTTTTAACTCTTTGTTTTCGTCCATGACGCGTTCCCACGCCTGCGACAACGAAGTAAGATAGGCCTGCACCTCGTCTTTATCGTAGCCTCCAAAGGACTTCTTTTCAAAGGTTTTCTGTCTGATTTCTAAGGGAGTTATTTTCATGGCAGCAAGTTGCAATAAGGAAGAAATGGAGTATAAATGTACTCAATTAAAACGCAAATATACCCATTTCTGCATAGAGTGTTTTAGTATTTTACAAAACCTTAATTCAAAAATGCTTCGGCAATAGCCAAATCTTCAGGAGTCGTGATTTTAATGTTTTCGTAATTGCCTTCTACGAGCCGAATCGTTGCACCGTAGGCTTCTGCCACAGAGGCATCATCCGTAAAAAAAGCCGTTTCTTCTACATCATACGCAGCCGCAATCAAGGGCAACGCAAAAGTTTGGGGTGTCTGAACTAACCTAAACAGCTGCCTATCAACCGCTTGAGACGCGCCATCAGGCAATATTTGCCGAATAGAATCTTTCAGGGCGACACTGGCCACGGCATTGCCGTAAATTTGTGCTTGCTCAAAACATTGCTCAATTACCTGCCCCGACACCAAAGGCCGCACGCCATCGTGTATGGCCACCAATGCTTCCGAACTGCTGTTTTCAATGGTTTTCAGGCCATTGCGCACCGACTGAAAGCGCGAATTTCCGCCCTCAACCACTTGCACAGGCAACGAAAAATTATATTGCGCACATAATTCATTCCATGTCTGGAAATGCGCCGCAGGCAACACCAAACGAATCTTTTGGGGTAAAACATGTTGCGCAAAACGGTGCAGCGTGTGCATGAGCACAGGCAATTGACGCACAGCAATAAATTGTTTGGGCGTTTGGCTTTGCATACGGCTGCCGCTTCCGCCCGCCACAATAACAGCGTATCGGTTATTCATCAAAAATCTTTTAAGAAACTTTATTGCTCCACAAATTGCCAGCCAACGAACTAAAACCGCCTACCAAACCCCCTACCAGCGTCGTAATCAGCAAAATAAGCCATTGGTTGGGGCTACCCGTTATCATTTCAGCTATCTTTTTGGATAAAATACTGTGTGTGAGAATGTCGATGGCCAACGAATAGCCAAACCAAAGCAAGGCAATCGCCAAAAATCCCTGCCCAAAGGCGATGAAAGGGCTATTTTTGAACGAAAAACCAGCTAAAAAAGCCACAGGAGCCATTACCCACCAATAAGGCAGCAGCCATTGCAAGACAGCCGAAACAACAAGAATTGTAATAAATGATTTCATGGGAAAAAGGTGTATGAGATGTATGGATTATTTTATTTAAAATTCAATTTGATTGAAAAAATATTGGAATACAATGCCTCCGACTCGTTGCCCAAATCCGTGAGTGCATAGTCTAAGGCCAATTGTTTGTAGCGAATGCCTACGCCAAAATTGGGCATAAACGTTACTTTCTTTGTTCCGTCAAACTGCTTGATTTTCTGAATGTTGCCCGCCCCAATTCGCACAAAAGCCATTTTGTTGTAATTCAGTTCCAGCCCTGCGCGTGGGTCAATGGACACCAACTTAGACGAAACTGGCGCATTGCGCTGCCCGTCGAAAGTCATTTCCATATCAAGCGCGGCCAACATTCCCCATTTTTTGTAAATTTTCTGCTCGCGGCCTACGCCCAAAATCCATTTGGGAAGCGTAATTTCGATAGAAGATTCAGGTATTTTATTACCCGTTTGGGTATAAACGGCGGCAAGTTCAGCAGTGTTATAAGACCACGCGTTAAAAGTGCTGGTTACGTCGCGTGCCATCAGGCCAAGCAACCAATTGCGGCGACGATATTGCGCCCCAGCGTCCAGCCCAAAACCCCAAGCATTGGCAAAAGTTCCCGCGTTTCTATAAACAATTTTGAAATTTGCACCGATACTTAAATCCTTGACAAACACATTTTTACGCGCATACGACACCAACACGGCATTGTCCGAAGACGAAAAACTCCGCACACGCGAATAGTCTATCTGGTCGCCAATAATCAGATAACGCGTGTCGGCAATATCGTCCACGCTCAGGCGTATGCCCGACACGGCCAATGTACTAAGGCTGTCGAGTTGGGTCGCAAAACCAATATAATCGTAGTTGGCAATGCCCGCAAAATATTCGGCGTGCATCAGTGAAGCCTCATAACGCGTGCTAATGTTGGTAAGCCCCGCAGGATTCCAATAACCCGCCGTAACGTCGTCGGTAATAGCCGCCTGCGCCGAGGCCATGCCCTGCCCTCGTGCCCCTACGCCTATCGAAAGAAATTCGTTGCTGTATTTGGGTGCCGAAACTTGGGCTTGTGCCAATGTGGCTGCGCCTAATACCAACAAGGCCGTGATTTGTCTAAATTTTTTCATATTCCAGAAACTCACAACAATAATACAACAGTGTACGCGCTATTGCAAATACACGCGGCTGGCCTTACCCAAAATTTAAAAAAATATACTTCAAATGTAAGATAAACGATATAGTTTTTTGGTGTTAATTTGCGGATATTTTGGATATTTATTTCTTCAAATCGTATGCTACACTACAAACATTTATTCTCACTAATCACTTTGTTGGGGCTAATGAACTGCTCTTGGGCACAATCAGTCCCTAAGTTTTCTTATGGGCCGCGTGTGGGCGTAAATTATGCCAACATGACCATCGAAGACGTACAATCGCAAATCAATTCGCGTAAATACAGCGCAGGCGATGCTGTTTTGGGCTTTCACGCGGGTATTTTTACGCGTTTTCGCTCTCAACAATACGCCATTGCACCCGAAATCTTGTTTTCGACGACAGGCGGCAACATCAAAGTAACAGACGCAAGCACAGGCCAAGCACTCGGCGATGTGCAACAAGTGCGTTTTACGCGTTTGGACGTACCTGTCATGCTCAACTGGTTTCCGTTCGGCAAAATAGCCCGTTTGCAAGCTGGTATCGTGGGCAGCTATAATATTTCTTCCAAAGTAAACGACGAAACCATTCCCGATGCAAAATCCTTTGCCTTTGGCTATCAGGCAGGTATCGGCGTGGACATCAGCAAAATTTTTGTGGATTTGCGCTACGAAGGCAGCCTAACACAGTTCCAAAATGACTATTTCCAGTCGCAAGGCACGACTTTCAAACAAAACAATCAGCAATTTATTCTGAGCGTTGGGTACAGTCTTCGTTAAAACATTACAAATATTTACCTGTATTTTAACAAGCTGCATTCTCCGTCAAAAGAGATGCAGCTTGTTTTTTATAAAATATTTTTTGGCATAGATTACAGATAATCAACCATTTATATTTTCAAAGTAAAAATCATTGATTTATTTTGAAGCAAGAAAAACTAACTTTTAATAAATTTGGTTTTGGAATAAATGCACAAACTATTCTCATAGCTTACTGCGCATTTAGTTATCATTTATTATACATTAATTTTACACCAGTTATGTCACTATTAAAAGACAAAGTCGCCATCGTAACAGGCGCAGGTTCAGGCATTGGCAAAGCCATTGCCGTTTTGTATGCTCAAGAAGGAGCTAAAGTAGTTGTGTCGGATATTAACGAAACAAGCGGCCAACAAGTAGTAAACGAAATCAAAAGCAGCGGCGGCGAAGCGTTTTTTTTCAAAGCGGACACGTCAAGTGCCGAAGACAATAAGCAATTGGTAGCCGCAGCCGTAGCGCAATACGGTCGTCTGGACGTAGCCTGCAACAATGCGGGTATCGGCGGTCCAGCCCAACTCACTGGCGAATACGACATTGAGGCTTGGAACAAAGTAATCAGTATCAATTTGAATGGCGTGTTTTATGGTTGCCGTTACCAACTCGAACAAATGGAGAAAAATGGCGGCGGTAGCATCGTAAACATTGCCTCTATTCACGGCACAGTAGCCGCGCCTTACAGTTCGGCTTACACAGCTACCAAACATGCGGTTGTTGGCCTTACCAAAAACATCGGGGCGGAATACGCACAGAAAAACATTCGTTGTAATGCCGTAGGGCCAGGTTATATCCTTACACCTTTGCTCGAAACGCACCTTGACGATGCCGCGAAAAAAGCAATCGCCGCCAAAGCCCCTATGAATCGCTTAGGCACATCGAAAGAAATTGCGGAGTTAGTAGCGTTTTTGAGTTCAGACAAAGCCTCTTTCAGCACAGGCGCGTATTACATCGCCGACGGCGGTTATACGGCTATCTAAGTCGTTTTGTTGCAATAAATTTTATTATGTTAAACCAACACATATTCATCAATGAACAAGAATGTGCGTTGGTTTAACTATTTTTGGAGAAAAGAACTCACAATTTCGGCGGCTTGCTGCATTTCTTTGGCCTGAAAACGATACGATGGCCCCGAAACCCCAATCGCAGCCACCAACCTATTTTGTTCTAACACAGGCACTGCAATACAATTCAGTTCTTTCTCTAGGCGTTCAAAATCTTCTGCATACCCCTTGCTCAACACTTTGCCCAAGCGGTCGTCCCAAACGCTCAGTTGTGCGGCGGACTCATTGCGCAAAAGCGTATTCCGCAAATATTCCGAATACGCCATAAACACATTTCCCAAAGCAGAGTTCATAATATCCAGCTCTTTTCCCAGTTCCAAACTGATACGCACCGACCTGTTTGGGTCGCATTTGAGTTCGTGGCGCATATACGTGCCCAGTTGGACGGTGAGGTACGAAGTTTCACCCGTAAGTTCTGTTATTTTTTCCAAAATAGGCCGAAAGCGTTGTTTGAGCGTATGCACGGACAACGGCGGCGGCATGAGCATATACATTTTGTCGCTGAGCCGATAACGCGGACTGTGTTGGTCTTGCTCCATGTAGCCGAGTTCGAGCAATGTTTTGAGGAAATTATGGGCGGTAGTTTTCTCCATGCCCAACGAGTCCACGATGTCTTGCAAACGAACATTATTGCCATTTTGGGCGACATATTCCATGATGAGCATGGCTTTTTTGACGGATAGTATCATCTCCAAAGTTCATTTATTCAGAACAAAAATAACTGCCGCGCGGTCTCTGCCACCATTTTGTTCCGATTTATTTAAAAAAATAGTACATACCTACACTGAGATATGTACTACGAGTTACAAAAAATCTTCCGTTTTTAGCTGGTTACGGATTGGTTGACCAAAGGCCAAAATCTTTTACAAAAGCTCTTTGCGGTAATTTCAGGTTATGCACCACCAATACGGCGAGGTCTTCGGGTTGAAGCACTTTGTCTTCGTTTCCGTCCGTAAATTTGGCATTGAGCGTCATTTCCGTGGCAATCGTGCTTGGGTTAATGGTCGTAACGCGAATATTGGATTTGCGAACTTCTTGCATGAGGGCTTCCGTCAGGTTAATAACCGCCGCTTTGGACGCGCCGTAAGCACTCAATTTGGCGTTACCTTTCAAGCCTGCCGTAGAGGCCACATTGATAATGTCGCCTTTGCCTTGTTGCAAAATATACGGTAACACTTCGTGCACTACATAATACGTTCCGAACACATTCACGCGAAATACTTGCTCCCATTCGGCTACTGGCAGCTCCAAAAAGCCACCAACTTTGAGGATTCCTGCGTTATTTACCAGAATATCAATGGTTTTCAGTTCGTCGGCGAGCTTAGCAACCGCCGTTTTTACTTGGTCGTATTCGGCTACGTCGGCCACCGCGTAAGCAACCGTCACTTCTGGATACTGCGCCTTTACGTCCTGAGTCACACGCAACAAATCAGCTTCTGTACGTGCAATCAAACCCAAATTAACGCCTTCGGCGGCCATTTCTAAAGCCATCGCACGGCCTAAACCTTTACCTGCGCCCGTAACAATGGCGGTTTTTCCTTTTAATGTTTGCATTTTATATGTCAAGAAAAATAGTTTCCTCTTTTATTGAACACAAAATTCATTATACCCAAAAAAGAAACCAACTATTTTGAGATAAAAGGCTTAAATGTTCCGCATTGAAGAATATTTTATTTCTTAAGCCTAAAACACTGCAATTTTAAAAAACATAGAAACAGCTACTACAACCATAGATTCGGATACATTTGTCCGAAAACTATAGCCCAATTTTGCATCATACCAAAAGATGTTAAAAATGAAAATAGTAGTAACAGGTTCTTTAGGGAACATCAGTAAGCCATTGGCTATTTCTTTAGTTGAAAAAGGCCATGAAGTAACCGTCGTGAGCAGCCAACCCGAACGACAGTCTGAGATTGAGTCGATTGGCGCAAAAGCAGCCATTGGCACCATGTTAGACGTTGATTTTCTTACACAAACTTTCGCGGGAGCCGACCTCGTGTACAGTATGGTAACGCACGGAAAAAATGCTTTTTTTGAACAACAGACTGATGTCGTAGCATTGCTCACCCAGATAGGTGCTAATTACAAACAGGCCATTGAAAAATCAGGCGTCAAAAAAGTCATTCACCTCAGCAGTATTGGGGCAGACCGACCACAAGGAAACGGAATTTTAGTATTTCATTATAACATAGAACAACTGCTTAGCCAGTTGCCTGATGAGGTAGCCGTAAAGTTCATGCGCCCGATGGGATTTTACTATAATATGCTGGCCTACATCCCCAGCATCAAGGCAAACGGAACAATTATTTCCAATTATGGCGGCGATGAAGTAGAACCTTGGGTTTCGCCGTTGGACATAGCCGCCACCATTGCCGAAGAGGTGGAACTTCCTTTTGTAGGAAAATCTTTTCGCTATATCGCCAGCGATGAGGTTTCGCCCAACGAAGCAACTACTATTCTGGGCAATGCAATAGAAATGCCTGATTTAAAGAGAGTTGTTGTTTCTGATGAACAAATGCTTCAGCGAATGATTGGCATAGGTATGAACCCCGAAACAGCAAAAGGTTTTGTAGAAATGAATGCAAGTATCCGAACTCGAAAAATATATGAGCATTATTACCAACATCATCCTGTTTTAGGAAAAGTAAAACTATCGGATTTTGCCAAAGATTTTGCCCTCGCATTTAAACAATCATAATCCAACATCGCTACAACCCAACTGAATTTTGCTTAATTTGGGTGAAATTCAGTTGGATTTATGTAGTATTTTTCGGCTTTTCTTTCTGTATAATATGAGCCAGTCGCCACAACCATTTAGGGTAAAAACTATCAGCGAATTTCATCGGCTAAAAGGTTTGCCGCCGCCCGAAAATCCACTTATTAGCGTAATTGACTACGGTGCTATTGCGTGTAAAGAAGAAGTAAATGCCCAAAATTGGGTTTTTGATTTTTATCAAATTTCGGTAAAACGCGGAATCAATGCAAAATTAAAGTATGGCCAGCAAGCCTATGATTTTGATGAAGGCGTCATGTTTTTTATTTCGCCCAATCAAATATTTGGCATTGAACCCAATCGCCTTCCCGTGCCCAAACGTTCGGGTTGGATGCTGCTCATTCACCCTGATTTCCTATGGAATAGTTCTCTTGCCAAAAACATCAAAAACTACGATTATTTTGGTTATTCCGTTAATGAGGCTTTGTTTCTTTCCGAAAAAGAAGAAGGAATATTACAAGCAATTGTGCAAAATATTCAGCAAGAATGCCAAACCAATACGGACAAGTTTAGTCAAAATATCATTGTATCACACATCGAAACACTCCTCAATTATTCTGAGCGATTCTATCAACGACAGTTTTTTACGAGGAAAAAAAGCAATCATCAAATTCTTGAGCGATTAGAAAATCTGTTAAACAACCGACTCAATGACAACTATTTAATTAATCACGGGCTACCAAACGTACAGTCAATTGCTGACGAACTGAACATGTCACCAAACTATTTGAGTGCCGTGCTGAAAACACTCACAGGACAAAGTACCCAACAACATATTCACGAAAAAATTATAGAAAAAGCAAAAGAGATGCTTTCCACTACGCATCTTTCTGTCAATGAAATTGCATTTCAGTTGGGTTTTGAGCATTCGCAATCTTTTAACAAATTATTCAAAAACAAAACAGAAATGAGTCCGTTAGAATTTCGAGCAAAGTTTAACTAAATACCAGTGCTTTTATTTGTATTGATAGTTAAAATTGTACTTGAATTTTACCGAAAGGCTATGTATCCTTGTACTTTGTTCACTTAACTGAAAACACAATTATGGACGCTCAAAGCAAATCATTTCTGTATCAATATCTTAACAATGCTTCTCCTACTGGTTTTGAGTCGAGTGGCCAACAAATTTGGTTGGATTATCTCAAACCCTATACCGATACTTATTTCACGGACGTGTACGGAACTGCCGTTGCGGTCGTGAATCCTGAAGCAAAATACAAAGTCGTAATTGAAGCGCACGCCGACGAAATCGCGTGGTTTGTAAGCTATATTTCCGACAAAGGCTATGTATATCTCAAACGCAATGGCGGTTCGGATGCACTCATCGCACCGAGCAAGCGTGTGAATATTTTCACGAAAAAAGGCATCGTAAAAGGTGTATTTGGTTGGCCAGCGATTCACGTGCGCGACATCGCCAAAGACGAAGCCCCCAAAATCAATAATATTTTCTTGGATTTGGGCTGCGAAAGCAAACAAGAAGTCTTGGATTTGGGTGTTCATGTGGGTTGTGTAGCCGTGTTCGACGACGAACTGACCGAACTAAACAACAAATTTTGGGTTGGCCGTGCCCTCGACAACCGTATGGGCGGCTTTATGATTGCGGAAGTGGCTCGCCGCCTGAAAGAAAACAATGTAAAACTTGATTATGGCTTGTATATCGTAAACTCGGTGCAAGAGGAAATCGGGCTGCGCGGCGCGGAAATGATAGCGGCACGCATCAAACCAGACGTTGCCATTATCACGGACGTTTGCCACGATACGCTTTCGCCTATGTACAAACCCGTGGAGCAAGGCGAACAGGCTTGCGGCAGAGGTCCAGTGTTGAGTTATGGTCCAGCGGTGCAAAATAATTTGCTTGACATGATTATTGACGCTGCCGAACAGAATAACATTCCGTTTCAGCGCATGGCCGCCTCTCGTAGCACAGGCACGGACACCGATGCGTTTGCTTATTCGTCGGGCGGAATTGCTTCGGCTCTTATCTCGCTGCCGCTCAAGTATATGCACACGACGGTAGAAACGGTACACAAAGACGACGTAGAAAACGTGATTCAACTCATTTACAATACGTTATTGTCGCTGAAAGCGGGTCACGATTTCCGTTATATCAAATAAAAAAACATTCGTTTCATTGCATGACAACAAAGGCATTGAGGTAAATCTCAACGCCTTTTGTTGTTCTTCTCCCCTTCCATTGCTTTATTATCCGTTAATTTTCTATTTTACTTAACATAATTAAATTTATAAAACTTATTATTGGTAATAAAAACTCCCGTTTTTGATAAGTTAACACATAACGGGAGTTTTTTACGGAAAATTTAGATTCTAAAAATTACCAATTAAATACTATACACAACATCCTCAAAAGGTCGGCGGCGTTTCGGAATAACGGATAGTTGGTTGGCATCGTCGGCGGCTCTCCCACCTAAAGCCACCGCAACAAGGGTTTGGCAACCTTCTAATTTCAAAATCGCATCGTATTGGTCGGGCATAATGCCGCCCATAGCCGTAGAGTCAATGCCCAAGCTGGCCACCGCACTCAACAAAAAACCCAGCGCGATATATACTTGCTCCGACATCCACGTTTTGACGTGCTCCTCTCCTTTTGGCTTTATCATTTTATGGTAATATTCCACCGCACCACTAGGCAGCGAAGCAGGCAAACGCTTTTCAAACGCATCTATCTTCTCCACCGCCAACACCACCACATGACTACAATGCAAAAGTTTATCTGTGTTATGAAACGATACTTTAGACAATTGCTCTTTGATTTGCTGGTCAGCCACAAAAATAAACCGCCAAGGCTGGCTGTTAATGGAAGATGGCGCAAGATGCAGCACTTTCATTAACTCATTGATTTGCTGATTGTTAATCTTAATATTTGCATCATACTTCTTGGTCGTGTAGCGCGTGCGAACTGTTTCCAAATAAGACATCGTATTTTGTCGTTTAATGATTGAATAATATTGTATTTCGTATCAACAAAAAAGGCTCTGGATTTGCTCCAAAGCCTTTTGCTATTTTATCGTATTTTTCAACTAAGTTCTAATATTTACAAACCCAAAGCGATTCTTTAAAACGGGTTTGTGCTTCATTGAGTTTTGCTTGTGCTTGTGTAAGATTTTCATAATCAGCTAAACTCACTTTATACAAACCTCTGTTATCGCTTGGGTGAATCACCTTGGCGGTAGCTTCTGATATAGCCAAACGTTGACGCAAACTTACGGCATTTTCGGGTTTAGAAAAACTTCCTACAATTACATAATAACGTTTACTGCCATCGGTTGGGGTAATCGTCTCTACTTCCGCTGGGCTTGAAGTTACCGCATCCATCATTGAGGATTCTTGATGAACTTTAGGCAAAGCCTTTGGTTCTTTCTTCGGCGTATGGTGTGGCTCTACTGCCGCGATAGGCTCACTTGTTTCTTGTTGCGTAGCAGAATCTTCTGTTGGCTCTGTAACCATTGCGACATCGTCCGCCTCAGTCTCTTGCGGGGCTATCGTACTATTTTTTTGCAAAGGATTAAAACCCGCAATACCTTGTTTGCCATCAGTAAAAGCTACGAAGTAAACCGAAACGGCTACCAATGCAATCACCGCCAATACAGGAATAGCCAAAATATAAGTCCAAACACTATCATTGCGGCGGCGGGCGGGCGCAGGAACGCGATTGCTTGTTGCAGCGGCGCGATCTTTGGAAGCTGCTACCAAACGAGTCGCGACATTTTCTCTGATAATGGGCTTAAAGAACAATTCAGGCAATCCAAAACTTTCGTTTTCGTAATTGTTTTTTGAATCTTGTTCAAACTGTAAGGCGTATTCGTGATTAATAAACAGTGTTCCAATTTCTTTGATATAACACTTGTTTTGGTCTTTGAGTGCTTCACGAATATCAAACACAAAACCTTTTATCTGAAAATACGCTTCTTCCGTGCTGATATTTTCAAACTTGGCTATTGTGTTGGCTAACAGTCCATCATCATTTTTAAGACGTTCATTAAATGCCACTGCTTTCGACGGCGGCAAAAACGTATGTCGTACTGGGTGAACCTCCGCAGTATTATAACTCGTAATAAAACCACCCAAATCAGGGATTACTACGCAATCATAATTAAATAGCAGATATTTAATGTATTTTTCAACCATAACAACTATAAAGAGTAACGCAATTTCTTGCCAAAAGCAAGCTGCATTGTTTTATTTTTAAGATTAGTTTATATTTTACCTAAAAAGATGCTGTTGCTCCAAGCATTACGAGCAGTCCTCTTGTTTGGTAATACAAATATCGGGGGTTTTTTTGAGAAAGTATATTGTCCATGTTAAGAAATGCTGAAAATTTCTGCGAAAACTTGTAGTCGATACGCAAATCTACGTCCGCAATTCCTTTCAATTCCTGTGTTTGGTTCGTTAGTGGGTTAAATGCGTACTGCGTTCCGATATAATATAAATCAAAATCTATATAAACTTTTTCTCTATAATTATAGCGTGTATTCAAATTCATGCGCAAGGCTGGACTGTGCCATGCTTTCGCCAACTTTTTGGTAGAATATCCGTAATAATCCGTTTTGAAAGCAAAACGCCATTTGTCGGAAGGTGCGTAGCCGAACTCACCCGTAAAACGTGTGATATTTACTTTGGCACTGTCGTAGGCCAGCGTAAATTTGGCCACGTCTGCCGTATCACTCACAAAAAAGGCTAATTGCTTATATTGTTGCATTCCGCCCGTGATTTTGTAAAAAAAGTCTTTGGCGATTACGCCTTTAAAACCTGCATACAAATCCATCGTCTTGTTGGCGTGCGAAAGCGGCAACTCCCCTTTTACAAATGGATTGAGCTGTACGGTATTGCGATAGGTTCTTTTTTCCAAATCGCCATTAAAACCCGCCAAAGCGGTCAGCGAACCACCCATTAACTGATAAGCTAATTCTACGGTCGGGTAAATCGTGGTTTTGGTGGCAAGTTTGGCCGTATCATTGCAAAAACCAAGATTAAAACCCACCGAAGCCGTCAAAGCTCCTTCTTTGTACTGAAAGCTCGGACGCAAAGCCGTATAATTGCGTCCCAACGAAAGCGTATCATTTTTGTATTGCAAAAGAGCCACTTCCAACGGCACAAACAGCGTCATGGTTTCGTTGAGTTTGTAGCTGCTATTAAAGCCAATCCCAAATTCAGATTCTCTGTTTTTGTGCGAATCCGAAAAATTAGAGAAATTGATGTTGCCGACATAATTAAAAGCTGCCGAATCGGTGGCGTTTTGTAGCGTCGCACCAAAAGAAAGCGTATTATAAATTTGCTTGAGCGAATCTTTGGACACTTCCGTCGGGTAGCCATAATAATTATAGCGTTCGCGCGAATAGTCGAGTCGGCCAGTCAGGATATATTTTTCGTTAAAATATTTACCATAACCTGCAAAACGATTTTCGCCGCTGCCGCTGTTTTTTACAGAGCCTTTGGCCGAAGCAAAATGTTTGAAATGCACGCCATACGCATAATCGTTGGTGCGTTTGCTGTTATGAAAAGCCTCCAGATAAGTAGTGCCATAATTCCCCAAGCCCCCTTTTAGATAAGTGCCGTAAAGTTTGTCAAGTTCGTCTTCGGGCAGACGTACCACACTCATACGCGGGTCAATGGCGGGCAGCGTTGCCCCAAAAGTCTGAAAAGAATATTTTTGAGGCGTTGGCGCAGGCACAGGCAACGGAATCGTTACTTTTTCAAAATTGCGCACGGCTTCGGGTAGCTTTAATTCCTTTTCTTTAATAATCACCACTTCCTCGTCCGAGATTTCTCCGTTTTGGTTACGCTCAATTTGCGCCCAAGCAGAGGGCACGCAGCAACACAACAAGGCCAATAGGCTATAATATCTTTTCATGGGCAAATACAGAATAATGGCAAATATGCTTAGTTTTTGTCTGTGATACAAAAAACGAGGAAACAAGGAAAAAAAATACACGCCAGCGGAAAAAATGACCTAAATTCATCCAAATCCCAACACCAAATATATGAGCAGTTTATTTACTCACATCCAAAAAACATATAGCCTGTCCTTATCAAACGTTTTTTTGCAAAAAACAGCTACAAATTTTTATAGAAAAGCCATTTGGCTAATTCCTTGTAGTTTACTTTTTTGCCGTACATCAGGATACCCACGCGATAAATACGCGCCGCAAGCCACGTAGTTGACAAAAATCCAAGAATCATCGAAAGCATCGAAACGGCGATTTGCCATGCGGGCGGGTCGAAAGGGATGCGAACCATCATCACGATGGGTGCCGTAAACGGAATCACCGAAAGCCAAATGGCCAAGGCTGAGTTGGTATCGCGCAAAATCAGTTGTGTAGAAGCAAACGCAATAACTAGCGGTATGGTAATCGGAAACATGAATTGTTGGCTGTCTGTGTCGTTGTCCACTGCCGCGCCAATGGCCGCAAACAAAGCACTATACAGCAAATAACCCGAAATGAAATAAAACAAAAACCCAAACAAAACCAACGGCATATTGATTGTATTGAGAATAGCCAAAACATCTATCTGGCTCGCCATCGCCATGACGACACCCGACGAAAAGACATAAGAAAGTAGCATCCACAACCCAAATTGTGTCAGTCCGACTGCCGCAATACCCAAAATTTTGCCCATCATTAGCTGAAAAGGCTTCACCGACGAAATCATCACTTCTACGATACGGTTAGTTTTTTCTTCTTGCACACCCTTGAGTACCTGTACGCCGTACATAAAAATAAACATATAAATCAAAAACGCGCCAACATAACCCGCACCCATAGCCGCCTCCGTACTACTTTCTTTTTCTTTAGATTCTTTATCTAACGTTTTGGTATTGAGGTCAATATTTACTTTCATTTGCGCGATAAGTGTAGGATCTATGCCTACTTCCCGCATACGTATATTCTCCAATTCTTTTTCGATGATGTCTTTGATGCGAGTCTCAATATAAAAATTGGGGCTGTTTTCATAGAAAATCGTAATGCCTTTGGTATTGTCGGGCGACACGCCAGCAGGAATGTAAAGCAATGCATAACGGTCTTTTTCTTTGAGGTTACTTTTATCCGTCGTTAGGTTTTTGCTGGAAGCCTCCACAAATTCAATATTGTGTGTGCTAGGAAATTTACCTGCAAACAGGCCACTTTCATCAAACACCTCCACTACTTTATTTTCGGAAGTAATGAGGGTAATAGTAACCCAACCTACTATGGCAGTAAGCCCAGCAAAAAGCAACGGTCCTAACAAAGTCATGATAATAAACATTTTATTTTTGACTTTTTGTAAATATTCGCGGCGCAGAATCAGGAAAATTATTTTCATACTAAACAATATAAGGACGATTTTGTGCCGCAAGGTATAGATTATTGGTTAGAATTGATATGGTTTGAACAATTCGAAGTTCTTGCAAAACAGGCAAAAAGAAGAAATCGTAGGAATATTATTTGTTTTATTGACAAAAAAATCACAGATTTAGGGTCTGATAGTTTATTGGCCTCTGTTCCAATATAAATTACATACACACTTAATTCGTTCATGAAAATACCTAACAAAAAGCTAAACTTTGCCCAAAAGTTTTTGCTGAAACTCAATCGCCCTGCTGATTATATGTATTATAAGCAGATGCGCAAGTTCCTTACGTCCAAAGAATTTAATCAGAAATATTTGTCGGTAGTATCACCGCCCAAAGTCGCAGATACGGTTAGCTTCAAGCATTCAGGAAATGTGGGAGACATTATATATGCCCTGCCAAGCATTATAGCTCTTTCGATGCACAAACCCAGTCATTTGTATTTGCATCTCAATCAGAAAGGCTGTAGCAAAGACCATCCACTCGGCGGCGTAATGCTCAATGAGAAGATAGCAGAAATGATCAAGCCTTTGCTCGAAGCCCAACCCTATATCAATAGTGTAGGTATTTATGACGGACAGCAACCTGTTACATACAATCTGGACTTATTTAGAGAGCTTCCTGTAAGTTCTTGCTTAGGCGATATTTCACGATGGTACTTTCAGATATTTGACACCAACTACGATCTATCACGTGCATGGATACAGGCAATTCCCAATAACAACTATAAAGACACTATTGTCTGGGCACGCAGTGAAAGATACCAGAATCCGCATTTAGATTTTAGTTTCTTGGCTCAATACCCAAAAATAGTTTTTGTGGGTTTGGATCACGAATATCAGTTGGCAAAAAAACAAGTACCCAACATAGAACATGTAAAAGTGAAAGACTTTTTGGAACTGGCTCAACTTATTGCAGGGGCTAAGTTGTTCATAGGCAATCAATCTTTCCCCTATGCCTTGGCAGAAGCCATGAAAGTCCCTCGTATTTTGGAATTATGCTACTATACGCCTAACGTAGTGATTCATGGCGAAAACGGCTACGACACGTACTTTCAAGCCAATTTAGAAAAGAGAATTAGTGCTTTATACGAAAAATAAACGCAAAACGCCATCAAATGTATATTTGATGGCGTTTTTATTACAAAAGCACCTTTATTTCTCTAACCCATTGGCGTACAAAGCTCTATCAGAAAACCGTTGGTATCGCGGAGATAGGCCACCGTTTGCCCCCAAGGTTTTTGTTTGGGTGCTTCCGTGAGTGTTGCACCTGCTTTTTGGGCGCGTTCTACGGCGGCAGGCACATCTTCTACCACAAACCCCAGCTCTATTCCAAACGGATGCGCCGACAGATCCGAAGTCTGAAAACCTTCTTTCAAATTACTGTTAGCCAATTCCTTAGAAGCAAAAGCCAAGGTAGTAGCACCCGTAAGCAATTCGGCGTAACTCTCGTCTGGAGTCATAAATTTCAGATCAAAGCCAAATGCTTTTTGATAAAAAGCCACCGAACAAGCCACGCGTTCTACATACAAAATCGTATAAACATATCGTATCATCTTATAAAGAGTTTTTCTGTACAGAATCTATTTGGCAATGCTACAAATTTTTAGTGAATAACATTGAAGTCCTGAAAATTTCATTTTATTTGAAAAAAAAAATACCGAAAATGAACTAAAACAAAGGTTTTCGTTGTATTTGTGAAATAACACACACTATGAGTAATTTTTTTTATACACAAACAGTCTTATATTACAATGAACCAGGAAGTTACTAATCGCTTAAAGCAAATTTTGGCGCAGGAGAATTATACCAATCAGCCATGTAGCGAAAAGACCTCAGAAATGAGTGCAGAAGAAGAAGCCGTTTTTCAAGAAAAACGCAACGCCTGCTTGGAAATGTTGGAGAAAATCGTTGATTGCCAAGCTACAGAGGAAGAACAACAGGCCTTTTTGGAGCATACAAAACAGTGTATGCCTTGTTATAAAGAGTACAAGCTCGAAGCAGCCATCAAAGAGATGCTCATGCAGAAACTTGAGAAAAAGTCATTACCTTGCGACCTTATTGATTGCGTTAAGTCCAAAATTAAGGAAACACAAATTTAAGTATGGCCTTTGAAGGTAAACTCATTATTTTTTGCGCCCCGTCAGGTTCGGGCAAAACAACTATCGTCAAACACTTGCTGGCCAACAACTCGGATTTAGGGTTTTCTATCTCAGCTTGCACACGCGACAAACGTGGCCGCAACGAGGAAAACGGAAAAGATTACTACTTCCTCACGCCCGAAGAATTTAAAGCACGCATAGATAATGACGAATTTGTAGAATGGGAACAAGTCTATGAAGGCGCGTTCTACGGAACATTAAAGTCTGAAATTGAGCGTATTTGGGCGCAAGGCAAACACGTAATTTTTGATGTGGATGTAAAGGGCGGTTTGAGCCTGAAACGCTATTACCAAGAACGTGCTTTGGCCGTTTTTGTGAAAGTGCCAAGCGAAGAAGAACTCGAAAAACGTTTGCGTGGACGCGGCACAGACACGGAAGAAAGCATTTCGCGCCGCTTGTTCAAAGTGAAATTTGAGATGAGTTTCCAAGACAAATTTGATAAAATATTATTGAATGAAGATTTGGATAAAACCTTAATCGAAGCCCAAAAACTTTACGATGAATTTGTAGGCCATTCAAAAGCCTAATAAGCATATTTGTAAGCAAGGTTCTTTTTTTCACGAGAAAGAACCTTTTTTTTGCCCTTTTATCAAATATTCCTCCCCGAAACTTACATGACAACAGATTGGCTATTTTATTTGGAATGGCTCGGCGTGGCTACGGGTGCGCTGTGCGTGTGGCTCAACTCCCGCCAAAATATTTGGGGTTGGCCTGTGGCTTTAATCAATGTGGTTTGCTACACGGTCATTTGCTGGAACGGACAACTCTACGCCGAAACGGGTTTGCAAATTTTTTATGGCCTTACCTCGGTGTACGGCTGGTATAGTTGGGCGAAAAACAAAAGCAGAAATACGCACCAAAAACTTGACATTCAATTTCTTAACAAAAAACAATGGCTTTGGGTAATGCTCTCTGGCGCAGGCCTTTGGCTGCTGATTTGGTGGCTACTGCACCGCTACACCAACGGCGACGTACCCGCTTGGGACGCACTGACAACGGCCTTTAGTTTGGTGGGACAATATCTGTTGGCACGCCGATATGTAGAAAATTGGTTGTTGTGGGTCGGGGTCAATGCCGTTTCGATTGGTATTTATTACTACAAAAATCTACACCTTACGGCCATTTTATTTTTCATTTATTTACTTTTGGCCATACATGGCTACAGACAATGGAAAAAAGATTTTGAGCCCAAAAAATCGTAATTTGCCCGCAATATTACTTTTATTACAAACTATAACCATTCTCATAACTTATTAAATATGAAACTTTTACCCATTCTTTAGTTTATTTTCTGATGAGAACAAAAATCTCACTTCTTTCGCTACTGGCCGTATGTGGCGGTTTGCTTTCGGCCAAAGCCCAAATCAATGATACAATTACCGTAATGCAGTACAACCTGACCAATTACGGCAATTATACAAGCTATTGCACCACTACCAACAACGCCGTAGCGACCAAAGACCCCAACATCAAGACCATCGTCAAGTACGTAAACCCTGATATTGTGGGATTTAACGAAGTAAACAAAACCTCCACGTATGCCGACCGCCTGCGCGATTTGGTACTCAATACCGACGGCGTGACGCATTACCAAAAAACGCCATCGTCTAACACGGTCAATTCGAGCATTATTAATATGCTCTATTATAATAGCGACAAACTCGTTTATCATTCGCGCGAAACCATTTTGGCCGCTACCCGCGACATTGATTTGTACCGCCTTTATTATAAAGACCCAAATTTGGCCGTAACCAACGACACCGTATTTTTTGTGTGCATCGTGGCGCACCTCAAAGCGGGCAACACCACCGCCGACGCTACCACACGCGGACAAATGACGCAATCGGTCGTAGATTTTTTGGCGGCCAAAAACAAAGCTGCCAATTATATGTTTATGGGCGATTTGAATCTTTACACTTCTGCCGAAACAGCGTACCAAAATCTTATTACGCCCACCAACTCAAAGTATAAATTCTATGATCCCATTAATAAAATGGGGGCATGGAGCGGCAACTCATCATTTAAAGCCTATCACACACAATCCACACGCGTAACCAGCAACGGCTGTTTGGCTGGTGGCGGCATGGACGACCGTTTTGACCATATCATGCTTACCTCGCATTTGCTCAACGACTCGGCGGGGGCACAATTTATTCAAGGCTCGTACAAGGCCGTAGGGCAAGACGGCAACCGCTACAACGGCAACGTAAACGACGGAACAAATTCGTCTGTTCCTGCGGCAGTAGCCAATGCGCTTTTTAACAGTTCTGACCATTTGCCCGTAACAGCCAAGTTCAAGGTAACAGGTACGGTTACGTCATTGCTTTCGCGCCAAAACCAACAACTTTTTGTGCGTTTGGCCAACCCTGTACGCAATGGCCTGATTCGCTGCGAAATAAAAGATATAGACGGAACTTCCTACAAATTAAGCATTTATAATACCGTGGGACAGCTTTTGAACAGCACTACGGCTCAAGTCGAAAGCGGCCAACTCCAAACCAGTATCCAGTTGCCACAAGGTTTGTATATGTTGCGTGTGGAAAATACCAAAGGGCTAGGTAATACGCAACGTATGCTAATAGAATAACCCATGCAAAAACAACGAAATCCCGAAACAGTACAATTCACTCTGTTTCGGGATTTTTTTTACCAAAAAAGCTATAATGTTATGGCGTTTTATACTAAAAACTTATATTTGGTAGCATTGTTAGACTTTTTCCGTTTTTATATGGCACAACAACTACACGACCTTTTTATTAAAGTAGGCGAACTTGGTGGCATACAAGCCCGAACCAAACTTTCTGTATTATCCAAAATGACTTCGGTAGAGGCCCGCACATTACCCGACACCACCGAAAATATTAAGTTATTGGAAAGTTGCTTCCAAGCCATCGTCCGAGAAATCGGAAAAGTACCAACGAACACATCAAATTCAGGAACGGTGGTAATAGATACCACTACTGTTATTGGAGCAAAATTACGCAAACACATGAACGTGGCCGCCGATATTATCGCCCAAAGACATTTGTATCAAGGGAATTTGAGCGACACGGCCAAACGCATCACCGAAGCCTTAGTAGAAGCCGCCGACGTAGAACGCGCCAGTATTTGGCTTTATAACGATACCAAAACTGCTATTGTCTGCACAGATTTGTTTGTACGCTCAAACCAAACACATAGTAATGGCGTAGTCATTAATGCTGGCGACTTCCCCGTTTATTTCAAAGCCATCGAAACAGAACGTACCATTTCGGCCAATAACGCCCACAACGACCAAGCCACCAGCGAGTTTTCGAAATCGTATCTTACTCCGCTCAATATTGGGGCTTTGCTCGACGTGCCGATTTGGGCAAATGGCCAAATGCGTGGCGTAATCTGCCACGAACACGTAGGCGGCGTGCGCCAATGGACTTCTGATGAAGAAACATTTGCTTACCTAATGAGCAACGTAATCGGAATGATTTTAGAACATTTGGAAAAGAACTGACTTTTAGACCAACCCTTATAGGCTACCACCCATAAGGGTTTTTTATTACTGATTTTCAGCGCGTTGTTTAATGGCTTGGTTCATGGCCACGAAATTCTGGCGAATATCATTGCCATTATTTTTGAGCACATAACCCGACAAAAGTCCGCTAAATTCTTCGCCGTGTGTGAGTTTTGTTTGATTGGCTTCGAGCGTTTCGAGGCGAAAATAATGCCGACCGTCGAAGATGCCCGACACCCACAATTTGCCCAACCATTCAAAATAAATTTCGGGAATTACTTGCAGCACCACAGGCCGAAAAGTCATCGTACTATTGCCATTTTTCATGGTATTTTCCAGCCGATTTCCTGTTTTTATTTCGCCTTTTATTTTCAAAAGAAAAGGATTCCAGTCGGCGTATTTTTCGGTGTTGGTGAGTATTTCCCAAACCCTTGCGGCAGGCGCATTAATTACAATTTCGGTTACAATTGATTTTGAATTTTTCATCACAATTTCTGTTTGTTTTTGATAAGACAAAATTAGGCAGCCGCCGCGAGTCGATTTCTTTACAAAAGATAATAAATGCAAAAGAGCTTCTCTTTTTTTAGAAGAAAAGCTCTTTTCGCATGGCCTAAAAACCTGATTTAGTCAATAATTCGTTTGCGTATGCGGCTCAATGACACGGGCGTAACACCCAAATACGAGGCGATAATATGCTGAGGCACACGCTGTAACAAATCTTTGTGCTGCATTTCAAATTTGCGGTAACGCTCTTCGGGGCTGTCCAGAATAAACGACGAGAGAATTTGCTGGGCATTAATAAAGCGTTGTTCGGCTACTTTACGGACAATCACATTCATTTTGGGAAGTCGTTCGTATAGTTTGTCCATCGCTTGACCTTGCAATACGAGCAAGTCGCAATCTTCGAGTGTTTCGAGCGTCTGGATACTGGGCGCAGCCCGCAACAAACTATCAAAACTACTGGCAAACAGATTTTCCTGAAAAATAAAACCTGTAATTTCCTCGATATCCTTTGTATAATACAATCTAATCAAACCTTTGTTAATAAAATATATTTCACTCGCAACCTCGCCTTCGCGCACCAACTTAAACTTTTTGGGAACTTGCCGAAACGTAAAAGCCTGCTCAAAAACTACCTTTTCTTTGTCGGTCAGCGTTACGAATGGCGCGACATAACGATACAGTGCCTCAAACATATATTTTATTAATCAATTGATTTAAAAACGTTTACCAATAGAAAATTATTTCTGAGCAGGATAAAACCACTTAAACGCCTTATAAACAGCCAGATGTAAAATAGTTGCATGGTCTTCGTCGGGCATATACGCAAAATGCGTACTAAGATTTTTCTTCCCCGACTTTTTCAGTGTTTCCGACAATTTTCGCGCTAAAGGCGTCATCACTTTGCCTTCTTCCCCTACCGCCACAAAAACTTGTCGAGGGCTGTCGGGTTGCTTGGCAAACATGGCGGCGGCGTTTTGGCTCAAAGACTGTTTGTCCCACCACAAACTCGGACTGACGATAACGTATTGGTCAAAAAGTTCGGATTTGGTCAATAACACTTCTGTGGCAAGCAAACCGCCGAGCGATTGGCCTATCAGCATTCCTTTGCCGCGTGTCTTATATTGCTGGTTTACAGATGGTTGCAATTCTTTTTCCAGAAAAGCAATAAACTTAGCCGAGCCGCCAGTAGTCGGAAAGTCTTTTTGGTCTTGCGCGTCGGTGCTGGGATAAGTAAAATCGCGTCTTCTGTCCACGTTGCCGATGCCTACTACGATAGTTGGCGGCATCATTTGCATCATGTTCCAGAACTGCACCAAGCCCGCCACGTGTACGAAATCTTCGCCTGCCGAGCCGTCCAGCAGATAAATAACGGGATAGCGGCGTGCCGAATCTGGGTTATAACCTGCTGGTAAATAAATATTTAAACTACGTTTTTCGCCCAATTGAACCGAATTTATTTCGAGCGTTTCGCCCAATACAAAAGGCTTTTTAGTAAGCAATTGTGCGTTGAGTTGGAAGGCCAAAAGCCCCAAAAAGAAAAGTAAAAAAGTACGTTTTTTCATGTTCGTGTATCAAAATAATCGTTTTCAAATTTATAAAAAGAAAACAGAAAGCTATTTTATTAATCATGCAAAATTATTATATTAGTGGTTTATTATTTAAACAACCTTATAGAGATGAAAATATTCAGATTATGGCTGCTCGTCGCGGCATTAGTAAGTGTACAACAAACGGTTTGGGGACAACAATTTGCACTGGAACATACTTATAGCAAGCCAATTACACGTATAAAACTAATCAATGGCGAAGAAAAATATTGTCAATATGATTATCCCCTCACAAGCAAAGAGGTAAATATTTACAATGCCAATCATACATTAAGGAAAACCATCACCCTTTCACCTCCAGAAGGTTATAGCCCATTGACTATACAAAGTATCACACAAACTACTATTAATAGTGATACCCTCCTTGAAATAATGTATCATTGTTTGGATTCGGCATACATCGGTACGTCATCTATTCTCAAATATCGTTTGATTATTGCAAATGAAAATGGAGATTCACTCTTTGAAACAGCGGGCATAAATAGCAAGATTGACACGACAGACGGATTGGCAGCCAAACTTTTTGTATATTCCTCCTCAGTACTTGCACCTACAGCTACTGTATATGATTTGCCAAGTCTCAACTATGAAGCACAATACAATAACTACTATATTAAGCGCAAAAAACTGAATTTATTTGGAGAAAAATATTTCACCAATGATTATAGTACAGCCATTCCTACGGCACTTATCTATAATGCAGACCATTCTTTATGGAAAACAATAACATTAGTACCACCCAATAATAGCTATACCATAAACCCTTGGACTTTCACTATTTCGGACAATGAATTTAATGCAGATTCTCTGATTGAAATAGCCTGCGCTTATACCAACACCACGACCAATATTAATGGAGCAAAAATAGCCAACGAATTAGGTGCAACACTATGGTCATACGACTACGGACAAATACCTATCACGATCAAAGATGGTGCTACACAAAAAATTATGACTTTAGGTTATAATGCCTCGACAGGCGAATATACCAATAGCCATTTTTATAATTTGTCAGATTTCATGTTCGACCATCTGATTCAGGGAATAGTCAAGCCCATTTATTCACCCAACGTAGGACTGAAATATTCTGTATTCAACAGTACTGCGAAAAAAATCACCTTTTATAATCCATCGGATTATAGTATATGGAAAAACGTCAATCTCCCAGTTCCCGCTGGCCAATACCTTAACTATGGAACAGGTTTTGAGCCAAAAGTAAATATTGGGGTGTTAAACAGCAGCAACAATGCAGAAATCTTATACTCCTATTACAACAACAACACGTATATACATACAATACGAATAATCAATGATAATGGAGTAGAATTATTTAAAACAGACAGCACTTATTTTGCCAGTATTAGTAATGAAAATTCATTGACAACTAAAATACTAACCTCTGGTAATGCTAAATATCAGGTATTTGGTATTGATACAACCCTAACGACCACCAAATCAAGCATTTCGTTGAGCGATAAAATAGACCTTTATCCAAGCCCAGCGCAAACGTATTTGACGCTAAGCAACCCCGAAAACATTGCACTTCAATCGCTTAAAGTCATGTCTGCTACTGGTGCTACCATTCAGGCACTTGTACCCACAAGCACTAAAATAAACGTAAGCCATTTACCGACTGGCACTTACTTCTTAGTTGGCCAAACTACTAAAGGCCAAGTCATTCGCAAAACTTTTATAAAAGAATAATTTTTTTTGCAGACAGAAATAAAAAACAGCCTTGTTCCTTTCGGGAATGCAAGGCTGTTTTTTATTTTATGGAGAGAAGTAGTAAAATAAAATACGCATCTGGATTTTAATGGCCGTAGCTTACAAACTGCTCGCCGTGTTGGCTCATGTCCAGACCTTCGGCTTCCTCTTCTTCGCTTACGCGCAACGGAGAAATAAGGTCAGTGATTTTGAGCAAAACAAAAGAACCGCCAAAAGCAAAAGCAATCACGATAGCCAAGGCCTGCAAATGTTTCAGAAACAAAGCCGTTTCGCCAAAAAACAAGCCGTTGCCTGTCGTATTAGCGGCATTAATGGCTTGGTGCGCAAACACACCTGTCAGAATCATGCCCACGATACCGCCCACACCATGACACGGAAACACGTCTAACGTGTCGTCGATGGTTGTTTTGGTACGCCATTCCACCACCAAATTACTCACAAGGCTGGCAAACGTACCAATAAAAATACTATGTGAAATACTCACAAAACCCGCCGCAGGCGTAATGGCCACCAGACCAACCACCGCCCCAATACACGCACCCAAGGCCGAAGGTTTTTTGCCACGCACCGCATCAAACAAAATCCAAGCCATTGCTGCTGCTGCTGCTGCTACATTGGTAGTAGAAAAAGCACTCACAGCCAATACATTAGCACCCAAAGCCGAACCAGCATTGAAACCGAACCAGCCGAACCACAACAAACCAGTTCCCAAAATCACATACGGAATATTGGCGGGTTGATGTGCGCCTTCGTTGTAGCGTTTGCGTTGCTTGAGGTAAATAGCCGAAGCCAATGCTGCACAGCCCGCCGAAATATGTACCACCGTGCCACCTGCAAAATCTAACACACCCATCTGAAACAAAAAGCCGTCGGGGTGCCAAGTCCAGTGCGCCAATGGCGTATAAATCAGCAAAGAAAACAAGCAGATAAACAACAAATATGACGTAAAACGAATGCGTTCCGCGAATGCACCCGTGATGAGAGCAGGTGTAATAATGGCAAATTTGAGTTGGAAAAACGCAAACAAAATCAGTGGAATGGTCGGAGCCAAACTCCAAGGGTCGCCTTCCAACACGCCTTTAAACATAAAGAAAGTGCGAGGGTCGCCAATGAAACCGCCAATGCTATCGCCAAAAGCCATGCTAAAGCCGCACACAATCCAAATAAGACTTACCACCGCCAGGCAAATGAAACTTTGGAGCATCGTAGAAATAATGTTTTTGGAATTGACCATGCCGCCATAAAAAAAGGCCAAACCTGGTGTCATTAGGCAAACCAAAGCACTAGCCGCCATGATCCAAGCCGTGTCGCCTGAGTTGATGGGCTTGTCGGAAAAATGAGAAGGAATGTTTGGCATGAGTAGCCCCAAAATGCTCAAAGCAATCAGTACACCAAACGGAACAATAGCAAGTCTTTTCTGTGTCATACGTTTTTGTTGTTAGATTGATGCAAAAATAAAAATTTGACTCTAATTTAAAAGCAATTTTAACAAAAAAGCTACTTTTATTTGAAAAAAGGCTTCAAAAATTAACCTTATTTTAATAAAAATGTAATTAACAAAAACAAAGCACTTCAATATTTAACCTGTAGTCTTATTGCGCACAAACCGTATATTTGCCTTATTTCTTAACAAAAACCCTAACTCCATGTATCGTCAATTACTGATTTTATGGTGCGTTTTGTGCGGCTTTGGGTCTATGGCTCAAGCCCAAAACGCAAAAAAATACACGTTTACGCACGGCGACACGTTGCGCGGCAGTCTTTCGCCCGAACGTGCCTGTTATGACGTGCGCGTTTATGACCTGAATTTACGCGTGCAACCTCGCACGCATTTTTTGAGTGGTTACAACCAAATTACGTTTCAGGTCGTGCAGGCCTGCCGCCGCATTCAGTTGGATTTGTTCGACAACATGAACATAGACAGCATCGTTTGGCGCGGCCAAAAACTCAATTTTTCGCGTGAAAATGATGTGTTTTGGGTGCGCTTTCCTGAGGAGTTGCGCAAAGGCAGCCGCCAAAGCATACGCATTTATTATAACGGCCAACCCCAAAAAGCCGCCAATCCGCCTTGGGATGGCGGTTTGGTGTGGCGCAAAGACCCCGACGGCCTCGACTGGGTGGGCGTTGCGTGCGAAGGCTTGGGCGCAAGTGTCTGGTTTCCATGCAAAGACCATTTGTCCGACGAACCCGACAGCACTTACATTCGCTGCGAAGTGCCCGCCGAACTCACCTGCGTAGCCAATGGCCAGTTTTTAGGGCAAAAAAACATCACCGATTCTACGGCGCGTTACGATTGGTTGGTGTCGTATCCCATTAATAATTATAACATTACGCTCAATATTGCGCGTTACGCACACATCGCCGACACGTTTCGGACGGCAGCAGGCAATGTATTGAAGCTGGATTATTATGTCCTTAAAAACAATAAAGACATTGCCGCACAACATTTTAAGCAAGTAAAACCCATGTTAAAATGCTATGAAAAATATTTTGGAGAATATCCATTTGTGCGCGACGGTTACAAACTCGTAGAAACACCCTACTGGGGCATGGAGCATCAGAGTTGTGTGGCTTACGGCAACGCCTACAAAAATAACAAACAGGGTTTTGACTTTATTATTATACACGAAAGCGGCCACGAATATTGGGGCAATAGCCTGAGTTGCACCGACCACGCCGAAATGTGGATACACGAATCGTTTTGTACTTACGCCGAAGCCATTTATATAGAAGAGCTTTGGGGGAAAGAAAAAACCATCGAATACCTGAAAGAGCAACGCAAACGCATCGGCAACAAAGAGCCTATGCTCGCGCCGTTGGGCGTCAATTATAACTACTGGGACGACAGCGACAATTATTTTAAGGGAACTTGGATGCTCCACACGCTCCGCCATGCCCTCCACAACGACGCGCTTTGGTGGGAGCTAATACGCGGCCTGAACAAAGAATTTTTGCGCTCGCCCGTTACTACCGCCCAAATCATTGATTTTTTTGAAAGAAAAGCTCCCAACACCTTGCACTGGCGGCCATTGTTCGAGGCGTATTTGCGCTATGCGCAGCCGCCACAATTCGAATACAAATTGGAACAAAATACCGAAGGCACTTGGCAAGTGGCTTACCGCTGGAATACGGCAGAAATGGCCTTTGATATGCCCGTAGAAGTGAGCATCGGCGGCTCGAAATTCCAACGACTTCAGCCGCGCACGCAATGGCAATATGTGGCCATTAGCGCACCCAAAGACCCCAAAAAGTTTGAGGTACAAGTCAATACCGATTTGTTTTATGTGGGCTGTAAGGCCTTGAAATAAAAAGGAAAGCCTCACTAATGTAGTGAGGCTTTCCTTTTTATTTCAAATAGCAATCAATTATTTTTTCTTAGGCGAAGTGGCTGGTTTTTTAGGACTTGTTGTACCTGTTGCTGGTTTTGGAGTAGCAGCAGGTGTGGCAGTTTCAGAACCAGGAGCAGGCAATTTAAAACCTAATTTTTTAGCCACAGATTCTGTTACGTCGAATTGCTCAACAGCGTACAAAAGCACTTGGTCTGAATTTAGCACGTAAGTGTAACCTTCTGCGATCGCTACTTCATTGATAGCCTTGTAGATTTTTTCGATTTCAGGCTTTAGCAACTCATCTTCTTTGTTTTTAAGCTCTGTTTGAGCGTTTTGTTGCAAAGTTTCGATAGAGGCTTGCAACGTACGCAACTCATTTTCTTTGTCCACACGAATAGACTCAAGCATGGTAGCGGCATTTTTTTGATAGTCCGCGTACTTGGTTTCGAGTTGTTGCATTTTGCCATCAATCTCTTTTTTCAATTGAATGCCACGCGCTTTCAAATCTGCTTCAATTTCTTTGGCGCGAGGGCTTACGCTCAATATATAGTTTACGTTGGTATAACCAATTTTAAGATTTTTTGCTCCTGCGGCATTTACTTTTGTGGCAGTACTGTCTTGTGCTTGTGCTGCAACTGTTACAGCGATGAGAGCAAAAAATAAGGCAATTATTTGTTTTTTCATTGGTAAATTATTTTTGTTTTTATTGGTAATATTTTGAATTTCAGTTGTATAGGTAGATAAACCTTGCATTTTAACGTTTGTTGTCAATCACATCATCTTTGTTGCCGATTCCGAGCTCTTCAAGCACAAAATCCGTGTAATCGTGGCGGGGGTCTGTGTAAATCATCACCAACTCACCCGACTTGTCGAACATAATTTGAATTTTCTTGGCCTTAGACACTTTCTCTACGGCATCAAAAACTTTGTCTTGTACAGGCTTAATCAGTTCTTGTTTTTTGAGAAAATAAAGCCCTTCAAAGCCAAATATTTTTCGTTGGTATTCGCGAGCTTCTTCCCGTTTTTTAGAGATGGCCGCCAAACGTTCCTTTTTCATTTCATCAGTAAGCAACACTTCTTCGGCCAAATACGCCTTTTCCATGTTATCAACCTCTTTGTTTTTGGCATCAACTTCTTTTTGCCAGCCTTGCGAAAGTTGTGCAATTTCGCTTTGCGCTTGTTTGTATTCTTTCATTTGTCCCAAAATAAATTTGGAATCAATGTACCCAAACTTTTGTGCATAAGAATCGTGCCAAAAAACGCAGGCCAAAACTACTAAAAATGCCTGAATTGCCAATTTTTTCATTTTCTGTAAGTGTTATTTTTAGAATAAAAACCCCAAAAGAGCTCTTGGGGTTTCTTTTTGTATTAACGAATTTGCTGGCCAATGGTAAAGTGAAGTTGTCCTTTTGGCATATCAGTACCTGGTACGCTATCGAAACGCCAGCCATAATCTACCCCAATCATCCCGAATGCTGGCATAAAGATACGCGCACCCACACCTGCCGAACGGTATAAGTTAAGAGGGTTATAATCGCGATAGCTGCCCCAGTTGTTGCCTGCTTCCAAGAAGCCTAACACAAAAATCGTAGCCGCAGGGTTGGTGGAAATCGCATAACGCAACTCACTTACATATTTGCTATAAATAATACCTCTGGTGGCTTCGCTACCATTTGGCAAAGTGGCATTTTGAGGTGTTATTTTATTGTCATCATAGCCTCTCAAACCAATTACGTCGGTGGCAAGCAGATAGTTAAAGTTAGTAAGGCCTGAGCCACCCACAGAGAATCGCTCAAATGGTCCAACACCCACACCCGCTTTGTAAGAGCCAATAAAGCCCATGTGCCCGCGTGTATTGATGACTAAGTTTTTGGCCAATGGCGTAAACCAAGAAGCGTCAAACATCCATTTATTAAACTCAACCCATTTGTATCGCTCTTGGTCGTCGCTGAAATTGTTGTTTTTTCTAAACAAAGAATACGGAGGTGTTAAGTTTACGCTTAACGAAATGGTAGATCCACTTGTCGGGAATGTTGGGTTATTAATACTATTACGTGAAAGCGTTGTTGTATAGTTAAAGCTATTGGCATGCCCATTCGTAAAGCCCAAAGACCTGTCTGAATAGTTGTCCAGCCAATAACGCTGATAGCCCCAAGAGTGCATCAAAGTAAAGTAGCTGTCTGGCCAACGAAGACGTTTGCCCAAACTCGCCGATATACCTGTGATTTGCAACATACCAGAACCCAAACTCTTGTAGTTTTGTACGGAATGGTTCGTGGAAACCGTAAACGAGTTCGGACGACGGCCACCCAACCAAGGTTCTGTAAACGATATAGAATAATTTTGGAACTGACGGCCATTGGCTTGGAAACGAATCGCCAAACGTTGTCCGTCGCCTTGTGGCAATGGTTGCCATTCGTATTTCTTGAAGATTTTACGTGCAGAGAAGTTGTTGAACGAAAGTCCCAACGTACCCACAAAACCATAGTAGCCACCCCAGCCACCCGAAAGTTCTACTTGGTCGCTTGGTTTTTCTACTACCGTGTAGTTAATATCTACCGTACCGTTTGCTGGATTCGGAACTGGTTGAATACCAATTTGCTCTGCGTCAAAATAACCTAGTTGACCCAACTCGCGTTGTGTACGGATAAGGTCGGCGCGGCTAAATTTCTGGCCAGGGAGCGTATAAATTTCACGCAAAACTACGTGGTCGTTTGTCTTGGTATTGCCTGCCACATTGATTTTGTTGATGGTGGCTTGTGTGCCCTCGTTCATGCGCAATTCGATGTCTATGGAGTCGCCTACGATGGCCACTTCCACAGGATCAACACTAAAGAACAAATAACCGTCGTCCATGTAGAGCGAACTTACGTCATAACCCTCTGGGTTATAGGTAAGTTTGCGGTCTAATGTAGTGGCATTATATACATCACCTTTCTTAATCCCCAAAATAGAATTAAGGGTTTTTGTATCGTGAATATAGTTGCCGACCCATGTAATGTTACGGAAGTAATACTTAGGGCCTTCTTCTATCTTCATTTTAATAACAATGCGTTTGTGGCTATTGGCCGCAATCGTCGTGTCTTTGCGCGTTACTTTTGGCGGCGTAACACTGCTATCCGTTTTTACCAGTACCATTTCTTTGTATTCTTTGGTAGGGTAAAGCGTGTCCCATGTGATGTCGGCATCACGGTAACCATTTTTGTTGTAGTAGGCGATAAGACTTTGTTTGTCCTTCTCAAAGTTAGACTTCTGATACTTAGACGCTTTGAATATACGATACCAACGGCGTACTTTGGTATCTTTCATTTTGCGGCGCAACTGCAAATCGCTAAAAGCCTGATTGTCTTCAAAAACAATTTCCGAAATTTTTACTTTGCGGCCTTTCTTTACGTTGATGCGCAATGTTACGCTATTGCGACCACTGTCTGCTATTTGCTCAATGTTTACGGCAGCGTGCAAATAGCCTTTTTCGGTAAAAAATTTCTGAACCGTGTTTTTAGTGTTTTTAATCAAAGCGTCGGTTACTACGCGACCTCTGATGAGGTTGATTTTTTCGCGTAGGTCGGTGGTTTCACCTTTTTTCGTGCCTTTGAACAAAAACTTAGAAAGGCGCGGGCGTTCGCTTAGGTGGTAATCTAAGAAAATATATTTGCCGTCGGTGCGTGTAACATTGATTTCAATGTCGCCCAAAATGCCTTGTTCCCACATTTTTTTGATTGCTCCCGAAATGGCTTCTCCTGGCACGGTGATTTCGTCGCCTACCTTTAAACCCGAAACCGAAATAATCGCGTTAGGGTCAAGGAATTGAACACCACTGACAGTAATACCGCCAATTTCATATTTCTGGGGATTCGTGTAATTCATTTCTACGGTTTCGCTTCCGCCCGCACGTCCACCCAATTTGATTTGGGCTTGTGTGGCAGCATTGGAAACCATAACGAAAGCTAAGGCTGCAAATAATTTTCTCATAGAAAATGCAAAGAGCCGTGTCAGCAGCGTCTTTGTTTGTTATAGAATAAGAGTTAATGTAAAATTCTGATTGTACTCAATAAAATACGGCAAAAGAACGGATAGGCTCTTGTGTTATTGTATTTTATTCCCAAACCTAACTTAATACTTTCCCGAAGCGGCGTTCGCGCTGTTGGTAGGCGATGATGGCTTCGTGTAGGTCTTTTTTGCGAAAATCTGGCCACAACACATCTGTAATATAGATTTCGGAGTACGCCAATTGCCACAACAAAAAGTTGCTGATGCGCAACTCGCCACTGGTACGGATAAGTAAGTCGGGGTCGGGCATATCGTGCGTAGCTAACAGGCTGTTAATGAGCTGCTCGCTTACTTGTTCGGGCTTGATTTGGCCATCGGCGGCCATTTGTGCAATACGCTTCGCAGCTTCCACCAACTCCCAACGCCCGCCATAATTGAGGGCTAAGGTCAGTGTCATGCGCGTATTGTCTTTGGTTTCTTCCATGGCTTCGGCCAATTCTTTTTGGCAACTTTTGGGCAGGCCGCTTGTGTCGCCAATGGTGGCCAAACGAATGTTGTTTTTGGTAAGTGTCTTAGTCTCTGAGCGAATAGTAGAAACTAAAAGTTGCATAAGTGCCTCTACCTCAATGGCTGGTCTGTTCCAGTTTTCGGTAGAGAACGCATATAAAGTAAGGAATTTCACCCCCAACTCGGCGCAACCTTCTGCCGTTTCGCGCACCGACTGAATCGCGTTGCGGTGCCCAAATACGCGCATTGCGCCTTGTTTTTTTGCCCAACGGCCATTGCCATCCATAATAACGGCGATGTGTTGGGGCAGAATTTCCGTTTTAATTTGTTCTTTCAAATCCATCGTAAAAATTTCGTCCAAAAATACCCGATTCTTTTGGGTAAAAATATAGATAGTGCTTGTTTTCTTTCTAAAAAGAGGTGCAAAATAAGTAAATACAATGCGTTATCACAACACACCGACAAAAGTCTTAGCGTACTACGCCAAAGTCTGGCACATCGGTAGTTACGCTCGCCCCTGCGTGTATGGTAGCCCATTGCCCAATTTTCACGCAAGGCGTAACTACTGCGCCCGCGCCAATGAGTGTGCCCGTGCCTACTTCTACGTGTCCGCAAAGCGTGGCGTTGGGGGCAATATGTACAAAATCGCCTACCAGACAATCGTGTTCCACCACAGCCGCCGTGTTGATAATGCAATGTTGGCCGATGCGTGCATCTGGCTGAATTACAGTGTATTGCATTGCTACTGTTCCCGCACCGACTTTTGCGTATTCCGAGCAATAGGCCAAACGGTGCATGGCCACTCCGAACTGATGTTGTACCATACGGCTAATTTGTTCGCGCACGCGATTGTTGCCGATGGCTATAATGAGTTTGGCTTCTGGCAACACATTGAGGCTATAAATGCCCAGCACTTGCACGCCCAGCAAGTCGTGCAACATAGAAGCGTCATCAAAAATCCCTTGTGTACGTTGTCCCTGCGAATGCAGACATTCAATAATTACTTTGGCGTGTCCGCCTGCTCCGTATAATAACATAGGTTTTCAGGTCTTTGGCTTGTCGTTTTCTTGATGCCTCAGAAAGTACATCAAATTTTATTGTACAAAAAAATGCACCTCAAAAATAGCCATTCTTTTTAACAAAAATTAACTAAAAAGTCTATCAATGGCGGCGGCAAGTTCGCGGTCTTTGTCGGTAACGGTGCTGCCCGCGTCGTGGGTGTTGAGGCGAATGGTTACGCGGTTATAAACGTTGTGCCAGTCGGGGTGGTGGTTGCGCTGCTCGGCCAACAAGGCTACGCGCGTCATAAATCCGAAGGCTTCTACAAAATCCTGAAAAACAAACGTTTTTTCTAAAGCATTATCTTTTTCGTCCCAGTTCATTGGCTTATTTTTCAACTCAATAAAAAATGTACTATTTTTTCAAAAACAAAAGTAGTATAATTTCCCAAACAAGCATTCATTTGAACTTTTTAGAACCCTATTGCACTTATTTATTATACTAATTCATCCCTCAAACGAAGGCTTTTCGCTGGCCGAGTAATGGCCTGATTTCCTGACAAAAATCATAAAGCCCATTGATGGCTCAATAGCATTTTCAGTAGCCTAACTCGTAGCTTTACAATGTGTTTTGTCTGTTTTTGGGGCAAATAATGTATTGACTTAAATGGCTGAAAATCAGCCCTGCAAGATATGGAGCATACCCACACACACACCGACCTAAAATGCGCACATTGCGGCGACGAATGCCGCGACAACTCGCTGCACATCGAAGACAAAGTTTTTTGTTGTCAAGGCTGCCAATCGGTGTATCTTTTACTCAAAGAAAATAACCTTTGCGACTATTACGAACTCAATAAACTGGCGGGTAACTCGCTGAAAGGCAAATCTTTTGATGATAAATTTGCGTACTTGGACGTGGCCGAAATAGCCCAACCCCTCTACGATTTTTATAGCCCAAGCGAGGCACGCATTACGCTGTATTTGCCTTCTATTCATTGTAGTTCGTGCATTTGGTTGCTCGAAAATTTCCATAAAATCAAAAAAGGCGTGCTACAAAGCCGCGTGCAATTCCTCAAAAAAGAATTGGCGTTGGTTTTTGACCCTTCGCAGGTGAGTTTGCGCCAAATCGTGGAACTGCTGGCCACTATCGGCTACGAACCATCTATCACCCTCAACGCCAACGATGCTGACACATATCACAAAAAACGCTCTAAAGAGCTGTACGCCTTGCTTTTGCGCTTGGGCGTGGTGGGTTTTGCGCTTGGCAATGTGATGTTGATGAGCTTCCCCGCGTATTTGGGGATAGATGCCGCCGACCAAGCCTTGTACGGCAATTTGTTCAGATATTTAAACTTAGCATTGTCCGTGCCTGTGGTGGCTTACGGGGCTTCGCCGTTTTGGTATTCTGCTTGGACGTCGTTGCGCCAAAAGAACCTGAATATCGACGTACCGATTACGTTGGGTATTCTGATGTTGTTTGTGCGTAGTGTTATTGAAACGGTTTTTATGAACGCCGAAGGCTACTACGACAGCTTGTCGGGCTTGGTGTTTTTGTTGCTGATTGGGCGTTATGTACAACAAATCACTTACGAAGGCCTTAATTTTCAGCGTGATTACAAATCTTATTTCCCTTTAGCCGCTACGGTGGTTTTGCCGTCGGGTGCGGAGCAAATTAAATCCGTGAATAACCTAGTGCCCACAGACCATTTACGTTTGCGTCCTCAAGAACTTGTTCCCGCCGATAGTATTTTGATTTCTGAAAATGCGCTGGTGGATTATAGTTTCGTAACAGGCGAAGCCGAGCCACAACATTGCGCCAAAGGCCAAACCATTTTTGCAGGTGGCCGCATTATGCAAAATATTGCGGAGCTGACCGTACAAAAACCTTGTTCGCATAGCTACCTGACGCAGCTTTGGAATAAAGACGAATTTGTAAAACCCAAAGACACGCCAACTACACGCACCGCCGAACTTTTCGCACATTATTTCACCTACATCACCTTGGCCATTGCTACGGCGGCGGGTGGTTTTTGGTTGATTTTTGATAGCAGTTTGGCACTCAATGCTTTTACTGCTGTGTTGGTGGTGGCTTGTCCGTGCGCTCTTACACTCAGTATGCCATTTACGATGGGAATGGCGATGGCGATTTTGGGTAAAAATAAATTTTATGTACGCAACAGCGACGTAATCCAACATTTGGCCGAAGCCAATAGCATTGTTTTTGATAAAACAGGCACACTCACCGACCCGACGGCCAACGAGCTCAAATACGAAGGTCGTAACCTGACGGCGGCGCAATGGACAGTTTTTACCTCAATGGCTTCGCACAGTACGCACCCATTGAGCCAAAGTTTGGCGCGTTTGCTCAAAACCCGCTACGCCGTGCAATCGCTTGACGAATGGCATGAGGTGTTGGGCTGCGGCATTGAGTGTCTGGTAGATGGGCAACTATTCCGTTTGGGTAAAATAGACTGGGTAAGTGCTGACAGAAACACGGTTACCAACGATAAAAATATTGCCTTGGGCATTGATGGCACGTTGGTAGGTTATTTTGGCGTGCAACAAGTTTTGCGCAAGGGTGTAAGAACAATGCTTACCGATTTGGCTACACATTTCCGTTTGGCCTTGCTCACTGGAGACAACAAAGGTGGTTTGCGCGACATTGAAAGCGTGCTTTCGCTTATCCCGACCGTGCGCACCAACCAACAGCCCGCCGACAAAATGCACTACATCGCCCAAATACAAGCCGACGAAAAGGCCAAAGTAGTGATGATTGGCGACGGCCTAAACGATGCGGGAGCTTTGCGCCAAGCCAACGTAGGCATCGCCTTGACGCAAGATGCGGCGCAGTTTAGCCCGTCGAGTGATGTGATTGCCGATGCGCAATCGCTGTACCGTTTGGCTGACTTTGTGTTGTATGCACGCACTTCCGTGAAGGTGGTAAAATGGAGCTTTTTACTTTCGTTAGTGTATAATTTCGTGGGGCTTTCGGTGGCCGTGAGTGGTCATTTGTCGCCTGTTTTTGCGGCGGTATTCATGCCACTTAGTTCGATTTCGGTCGTTACGTTTGGGGTGGGGATGACTGCACTCTACGCCCGAAAATTCAAATTGTAATTTCTTTATTCGTATTAAATATTTATTGTCATGGCTGTAATCATTATTTTGCTCACTGTCAGCATGTTGGTAGCGGGCGGTTTTTTGGCTGCGTTCGCAAGTTCGATGCGTCAAGGCCAATTTGACGACACTGTTTCGCCTGCGGTGCGTATGCTCATCGACGACGAAGACAAAAACGCTTTGGCTATTTCCGACAAAGCCAAAAAAGAAAACAAAGAACACGCTCAAAAAGTAAACGCCTAAACGTAATAGGTTTTGTTTGGTTGAGTAATTTTCTTTAAATCTACTTAAAACACTGTTTATCAATGAATTTACAATCGCTTATTCGCAAATACGATACCGCAACGCCTCGCTACACGAGCTACCCGACCGTTCCGTTTTGGAATGATGCCAGCCTTACGCCAGCCGTTTGGGAACAGCAAGTAAAGGCCGCTTACACGCAACGCCACGAAAATGGAATAAGCCTGTACGTGCATTTGCCTTTTTGCGAAGCACTGTGCACGTATTGCGGTTGCAACAAACGTATTACGCGCAATCATGCCGTAGAAACGCCTTATATTGATAGTCTTTTGGCCGAATGGCAAATGTATAAAAACCTGTTGGGCGAAACCCCAACGCTTCAGGAACTGCATTTTGGCGGCGGAACACCCACATTTTTTTCTGCCCAAAACTTAGACAGACTTTTGTCGGGGCTGTTGGAAGGTTCAAAACCTGCACCGCACCCAGAGTTTAGTGTAGAAGTTCACCCCAACGTAACAGACAGAGAACAGTTGCAAGTGCTTTACAATCATGGATTTATGCGCCTGAGTGTGGGCGTGCAAGACTTTGACCCCAAAGTTCAGTTTGTGATTAATCGTTTGCAAAGTTTTGAGCAAACGGCACACGTTTTTGAGGCGGCGCGAGAAATTGGTTACACGTCCATCAATGCCGATATTATTTTTGGCTTGCCGCTCCAAACCGCCGATAGCATTCGCCTTACCATCGACCGCGTGCGACAATTGCGCCCCGAACGCATCGCGTTTTATAGCTACGCGCACGTACCTTGGAAAAGCAAAGCCCAACGCCGCTACACGGAAGCCGACTTGCCGTCGGCGGAACAGAAACGCGCCATGTACGAGTTAGGCCGCGATTTGCTGTTGCAAGTGGGCTACATCGAAATAGGCATGGACCATTTTGCGCTGCCGCATGAGGCATTGGCACAAGCCGCCCTCAATGGTACGATGCACCGCAATTTTATGGGTTATACCACGCAGGAAACGGATATTTTGTTAGGCTTGGGCGCGTCGTCTATCGCCGACACGGGCACGGCTTTTATGCAGAATATCAAAGAAATAGAAGAATATCAGCAGGCTATCGCCGAAGGAAAATGGCCGATTACGAAAGGGCATTTGCTTACCGACGAAGACAAGCTTATTCGTAAACATATCCTGAACCTAATGTGTCATTTTGAAACTGACTGGGAACAGGAAAGTACTTACAGCCCTGCGCTGGAAGAAGCCGTAGTGCGTTTGCGACCGTTGGAAGCCGACGGCTTGGTGATTGTAGAGCCTAAGCGCGTGCGCATTACGCCACTGGGACGCGCGTTTTTGCGGAACGTATGCGTGTGCCTCGACGAACGTTATTGGAAAAACAAAGAACACAGCACGCAGCCGATATTTAGCAAATCAATTTAATTGCTGAAATAATCCCCCGTTTGAAGCTCATAATCGCGTCAAACAGCTATTTAAAAGAAAAAATCATACACTCACCAAAACACAAATGGTAGAAATTAAACTTTTATGAGTTTAATTTCTACCATTTGTGTTTCAAAATAAAATACAGTGTTTTTAATTCATCGAACAAGTTAATAAGTGTGATTTTGTAATGTATAATTAAGCAATAACTAATGTATAACTCCCTGATATTAAAACTCGTCGCCTTTGCTCAATAGCTTTTCTTTGGCATCAGCCACTTTGGCGGCAAGCTGAACCATACTTTTGAGATTTTCTAAACCCGAAACAGCCGAAGCACGCAAACTAAAATTCAGTCGGTAAGTCCCCTCTGTTCCGTCTATTTGCCAAGCTCCAATTTTTTTGTCAGCATTATCACGCAAAAGCGTAAACAGGTCGCTATGTGCAAAATCGCCGCTTTTGTTGCCTTTGGCGGCGGTCGAATAAATTTCTCTTACTTCTATATTATTATAGTCGTAAGTATTGGAATTAATAATAACGAGTTGCGTACGATTTTCGCCCATATCGAACACGAGCTTAAAATTTCCTTTTTCAGAAATTTCGTATTTCACGCCCCACTCATCTAGTTTGGCTTTTACGCGGTTGTCGTAATCAGCACCGCCCATTTGCGCAAATGTTGGCAAAGAAATAAAACCAATGGCGCATACCAACAAATACTTTTTAATACCTGTCATCATTATCCTATTTTATTTAAGTCTGTTTTGAAAGTGTAAACGGAGCAGCGATTTGCTCACAGACAAATATATAAGATATAAGAATATTACTACAAGTTTTCAGACTACAAAAACCGCTATTTTATATTAAATACGCAATATGCAGTAACCATTAAGCCAACTGAGAAGCATCAAAGCTCAGCGGCAAAAGCGCAGCCACCGAATCAAACACGTAGAATTTTCCGCCATCAGTAGGCAACAGAATTTGAATGTTTTGCTTTTGCTTGTATTCGTATTCGCGCATTACTTGTCGGCAACCGCCACAAGGTACTATGGGTAAAAAATGGGTTGGCTTCAAAGAAGGGCGAGCCGCCACAGCAATGGCTTTCACTTGGTGCTGTCCGTAATTAGCCGAAGCATAAAAAAGTGCGGTACGTTCGGCGCATAAACCCGACGGATACGCGGCATTTTCTTGGTTATTGCCTTGCAAAATAGAGCCATCACTCAACAGCAATGCTGCTCCTACATGGAAGTTAGAATACGGAGCGTAAGCATTATTCGTGGCGGCAGTGGCATTGTGCCACAAAACACGCAAATGTTCTGGCAATTCAGCTTCATTTGCATATACGTCAATCGCTATTTTTAATTCTTTTTTTTCTGACATTTGGTGCGGTGTCAATTAGCAAAAATGCTGTTCAGCAGCACACTGCCCCGCCTCAACCCCGCACGAACCCAAATAATAGCCCTGCAAAAGGAGACAAAGGGCGTAAAAATTAGGGTTTATTTTTTTCTTATCAAAATAAAATAAACTTTTTTCTGGCATTTTTCAGACAAATATCAGAGAAACAGTCGCTTAATTAAGCAAACGATTGATTAGAGCCAAACCAATAATCGAGCGATTGCCTTCGCCATAGATCGGATAGAACGCATATTGGCGGCGCAACGGATTGCCTTGTGCATCTTTATACTCTAATGTAAACGCGTAGGTTTCACCAGCCAAAGTGCGGTCATAGTAGCCTTTCCATTCCTCACGAGCATCGGCGGCTATCACCTGAAACACATTCATTCCATCATAATATTCTATTCCCATTTGCTTGTAACGTTCCCGATAGCCTTTATTAACCAAAACAACATTGTACCCCCTATCCAACACCAAAATATTATCATCATAGGCATTAATCACCGCTTCAAGCATTGATTTTTTACGTTCAATTTCTTGGCGAAGGTTTTGCGCCTCTGTTACATTTTTGGACATAGAAGTAAGACCTATGATATTTTCGTTTTCGTCATAAATAGGCATAAATGCTATATCAAAATAAGCTGGTTCTTTGGTTACAGGCGAAATAACACGTTCTGTAAAACTAAAAGATTCGCCTGACAAAGCCTTATCAAATTGTTCCTTGCGGTCGGCAGCTTCTTCCGCCGAAAGTTGTTTGAGTATATTTACGCCCTCCGTAAGCTGTACACCTTTGCTTCGGTACATTTCGCGCATACGCTTATTGATGGTAAGCAAATGATAATCTTTGTCCACCGACACGACGGCAGCTTCTATATTATTGAGAAGTGCTTGCAAATTAGCTTCTTTGGTGGCCATTACTTGCTGCGTGCGCATCATTTCTTCTTGCGTGGCTTGTAACTCTTCTACGTTTTGGCGCATCATTTCTTCTTGTTGGCGCATTTGCTCGGCTTGTTCCTGCGACCTAGCCAATAAGGTTTGGGTTCTTTGGGTAACATGAGCATTACGGATAGACGATGCCAAGGTCTCACTCAAACGCTCCAAAAACTCCACTTCGTGCGCTTCCAACACTTGAAAAGAAGCCAGTTCCAACAAACCTTCTACGGCATCGTTGAGTTTGAGCGGTACAATCGTGATACAAGTAGGCGTAGCCGCGCCTAGCCCCGATGTAATTTGCGTATAATTTTGCGGTACGTCTTTCAAGAAGATTGTTTCTTGCTCCAAATAGCAACGTCCCAAAAGCCCCTGCCCTATTTCGATGCGGCGTTGCTGATGGCGTTTGCGTTCGTAGGCATACAAACTTTTGAGCGAAATATGCAAGTCGTTGTCGTCGTGGCCTTCCACCAAATACAATCCCCCTTGATTGGCATTTAAGTATTTGACAATAAACAACAACATATCATCAAACATTTGTTGTTCATTGTCGGCAGACTGGCGCAAAATAGCCGCTCCTTGTGCCAAGCCGTTGGCTATCCAAGTGCGTTTTTCGTCTTCTTTGTGGGCTTTTTGTACTTCCAAAAGTGTATTTTCAATGTCTTGGCGGGCATTTTCTAACTCTGCATTTTTCTGATTGCTTTCTTCGATCCAAACACTGTTACGTTCTCTAAATTTATGATTGGCATGCAAAAACAAAAACAAAGAATCGGTCAAAAAAACAAGGATTACACCAAAACAAACGTATTGCATATAACCCGACTTGAATGTTTCTGTATCAAAATCGCCATGAAAAGCATTATTCAAGTACGGAAACAACATAATCAACGCCCCAACAAAAATGGCGTTGGCAAACAGGTAGAACCTTTCGGAATATGAATACAGCACAAAAGGGGTCATAAAGAACGTGAGTTGTATCACGATCAAGGAAGCGTAAATGGGTTGGCCGTCGGGCATCAGATACGCGATAGCAATATTGCCCAATACGGCATTAGGCGCGCACAAAAGCAGCCGTGCGACCGTAATATTCCCTCGAACACTAAATATAAAAGCAAGAAAGCAGTTGAGCAGAAAGCATACCAACAAAAATTGCAAACTTGGGTAAACGAAAAAAGCTACCGCAAAAAATACAACTCCTAATAGAATAGAACGTATGGCCAACTGATTGGTAATACGTATTGTTTCATTCATATCATCAGAATAGTCAGGTTTAACACCCCATTCCAATATATTTTTTAAGCTAAAACTCTCAACACTCATAGGCTAATTTACTAATAGTTTTGAACAAAAAATACTGAGCTATAACACTCAATGCCCAACAATAATAAAGGCAACCAATCTATTCCAAAAGTAATAAATCTTCGGAAAAAAGAAAGGTTGCCTTTATGGTTAAATAATAATATTCTTAATATTTGGCAATTATCAGGCAAATAACCTACAATAATACTATTAAAGCCATAATAATTTATTTTATCATTTGAATAAATGCTGTAATAGTCGGCGAAATTTTATCTAAAAGTAAAGCAGGATACACACCAAACAACAATGTGAGCAAAGCCAATGGCATGAGCAACAGCATTTCGCGCGTGGTCAAATCCACCAAAAACGCCGACCACGAATCCCCACCACGCACCCAGAATTTACCCAAAAACATTCTGCGAAACGCCCACAAATAATAGGCTGCCGCCAATACAATGCCCAACGTAGAAATAACCGCCATCGCAGGCGACAAATGCACCGATTTAAACGCCCCCAATAAAGCCAAAGCCTCCGCGATAAATCCCGAAAACATCGGCAAACCCAGCGAAGCGAAAAAGGCCGCCGCCGTAAAAAACGTATAACGCGGCATGGCCGAGGCCAAACCCGCATAGTTTTCGATACGGCGGTCGTGCGTGCGGTCGTAGAGTACGCCCACAATCAAAAACAACATCGCCGAAATTATTCCGTGACTAAACATCTGATAAACAGCCCCATTTACACCTTCGTGTGTAAGCGACGCAATCCCCAACAGCACAAAACCCATGTGCGAAACCGACGAATACGCAATCAATTTTTTCAAATCGTGCATCGCCAACGCATTGAGCGCACCATAAATAATAGAAAGCACACCCAAAGCTCCCAGCCACCAAGCATAATGCGCGGCTGCATCTGGGAAAATACTGTACGCAATTCGTAACAAACCGTAACCTCCCACTTTGAGCAACACACCCGCCAGCACTACAGAAATAGCAGTTGGGGCTTCTACGTGCGCATCGGGTAGCCACGTGTGCAAAGGCACGGCAGGCAATTTGATAAGAAAACCAATAACCAATGCCCAAAATATCCAGTGACGAACAGGCAAGCCAGCAATAACAGTCTGATTCGCTACATTTAACAGCGCATCAGGCGCAAAATTATGTGGGTTCATCATGGCAGGCAGACTGAAAGTATAAACGCCATTTTCTTGCACCGACGTACACAAAGCAATCATGCCCACCAAAATAAACAGCGACCCGACCAGCGTATAAATAAAAAACTTAATAGAAGCGTATTCGCGCCCCACGCCACCCCACAGCCCAATCAGGAAGTACATGGGCAAAAGCATAAATTCAAAGAAAATATAAAACAAGAAAAAGTCTAAGGCCACGAAACAGCCCATAATCGCGGCACTAAGCAAGCCGTACAGCGCGAAATAACCACGCGCTTTGTCCTGAACGTGCCACGAAGCCAACGCCCCGACCGCCATCACCAAAGCCGTAAGCCAAACCATGCTGATACTCAGGCCATCCACACCCACAAAATAATCTATCTGTAAGCCGCTGCCATCACCTCCAAAAGCCAACCATTTGTAACGCTCTACCCATTTGTAGGCCGAAAGCTCGGAAGGTGCTGCCGCTACCGCCTCAAAACCCCAGTACAGCATAGACGCAACCCACAATTGCACTAAGGCCGCTAACAAGGTAATCCAGCGATAAGAGTTTTTGAGCTTTTCGGGAATAAATAAAATGATAAGTGCCGCCAACAAGGGCAATACAATGAGGATAGATAAATACGGGACGTTCACGCGAGTAACAATATGATTAGTAATGAGTTATTGACCAATAAAACCGTTTAAAACAATTTTACTGACTCCAAAAAACTAACACCAAATAAATGTGTTTGGTGCATAAAAAGCCCAAAAATACAGCTTCGCGGCGAAAATGGTACTTTTTTAAAAAAATACCAATGATTTTGAATAACAAAAAAACTATTTGTTCGGAATTTAATTTTTTAATTATCTTTACCTATCTGTAAATAGGTAGCTACATGAGCACACGAGACAACATCATAGAAACGGCAGATACTTTGCTGCGCAAAAATGGATATAACGACTTTAGTTACAAAGACATATCGGAAATTGTGGGCATCAAAACAGCCTCGATACATTATCATTTTCCTGCCAAAACGGATTTGGGTATTGCCATTATTCAGGCGCACGCCGACCGTCTGCAACAAGATACCGCCAAATTGCGAAGCCGTCCGCCATTGGAGCGTTTGGAAAGATTTATACAATATTATTATAAACTCAGTGGTGCGGGGCAAGTCTGTGTCGTGGGGGCGTTTGCCAGCGATTTGGGCGCAGTGGACGAAAACATCAGGCTCAAACTCAACGATTTTATGCAGCAAACAGCCAACTGGGTACGCGAAATTTTGGAAGATGGGCAAGCCGACGGCACTTTTCATCTCAATATTGCCGCCCAAGACAAAGCCGTCCTGATTATCACAAACCTGATGGGCTTGGCGCAAATTGCACGTGTGGGCTATTTGGCGACTTTCGAGCAAATCAAATCACAGATTATCAACGAAATACGAAAATAATTTTTATTTTATAAACCATTAATTACACCAAAAACATGATTCATCAAGAAAAATTTGAAACGCAATGTGCCGACGGCGTAACGCTGCGCGGCATTTTATTAATTCCCGAAAATCCGAAAGCGGTCGTGCAGTTCAACTGCGGCACAGCGGCAAAAAAAGAATCTTATTTGAAGTTTTTGGAGTACATCGCTCAGCACGGCTATGTGTGTTGCCTATGGGATTACAGAGGAAGCGGCGAGTCTGCGCCCCAAAATATGCGCGACTGCCAGTTTCGCTTTTCGGATTATGGACTAAAAGACATGCCCGCTATCAAAGATTTTTTGAACCAACGATTTCCCAACCTACCGTATTTGTTATTGGCACATAGCGCAGGCGGGCAGCAAATCGGGTTCATGCACAACCTGAATGAAGTAAAAGGCGCGGTCAATATTGCCGTTTCGACGGGATATTATCCCAATATGCCATTGAATTACAGACTGAAAGCCTACTTTTTCTTTTATCTGTTCTCGCCGCTCAGCATCCAACTGACGGGCTGGGTACGTGCAAAAAAATTTGGATTCATGGAAGACTTGCCGCGCGAGGTGGTACGAGAATGGCGCAGTTGGTGTGCAGAACGTGACTTTTTCTTTAGCCCAAAATATTATCAAAAAACCGTTCCGAAAGGTCATTATCAAGAATTTGATTTCCCGATTCACGTTTTTTGGACACCCGACGACACTATTTCCAACGAAAAAAACACCCAAAATTTATGGAAACACATTCGTTCGGACAAAGGAATTGAATTTACGCGCGTAGAGCCGTCCGCATTGGGAGTCAAGCAAATAGGTCATTTCGGGTTTTTCCGTTCTTCGCTCAAAAATCAATTTTGGCCTAATGTGGTCAAGCAATTAGATGTTTTTTTAGCCTAAAATTTTGTTTTAAAAAAGCTGCAGGGGCGCATAATCCAAAATTTGGATTATGCGCCCCTGCACTGGTAACCAAGCAATTAACTATCTTATTTTTATTTTGTGTCTATGTGAGCATCGCCATATTGCGACCTGATTTTGACAACACTCGTTGGCGTGCCTTTTCCGACAGTGCCTCTGTAAGTATTGTTATTTGGGCGACGTTCCGAAACCGTCATTTTTACAAAATCTCTGTCCACGCGCAAATCCCCGAATTGAAAATGTGAATCTAAATCAAAAGTGGCGTTTTCATCAAAATCAAGGTCAATGCTTCCGAATTTGCTATCCAAATCAATTTTCCTGAATTTGCGGCTCACCTCTCCTACTTCAAAATTGTCGCAATACTGTACTTTCATGTCCAATTCTTCGTAAAGTTTATCCAACGAAATTTTGGTAAAAGCAGCCTTTCCGCGCAACACATCTATATTGTCAATATCAATGTTATCGTAACGGCTATTGAGGATAATTGTCTGCATATCATCCAAATCCAGCGTAGAAAAATCGGTTTTCATGTCAAGCGAACCCGCTTTTTGGAGGCGAAGCGTTGAGTACGAAACATCAAGTTTGCCTTGTCGGATATAATCGGCCATTGCCGTACCAAACGATACTTTTACGCGGTTGTCGTTGCCGAGCAGTTGGTCAAATTTAACGCTACCATAACTCACATTTACGTCCGAGCTACCCGTAAAAGTGGCCAGATACACATCTCCAAAACTGTTGTTCACTTGCACCGACAAATTTTTGGGAATGGTAACCGTGTAATTTATTTCCATGCCTTTGTATTCGTTGCGACGGTTGGTGTTCTGTTTGGTGATAATCGTGTTCAGGTACATGATTTTATCTTTTGTATATTGCTGAACATCAACCCCTTGCAAAAGATTTTTGGCAGTTGCTTCATTTGAGGCGTGCGCTATAATTTCCGTCTCAATACTAATATCTTGGCGATCAGAAGTATTAATATGCACTTTTCCGTATTTGTTGGTAATGCTCAACTTTTGTACATCTGAGGCATTGGCTTTAAAACTAACCGTGCGTTTTTGAGAAACATCATTCACACCCCAACGGCTGCGACCCGATTTACGATCAGCATCGTTGAGCGAACGCTCAAACTCCACGCTACCATTTTCAAAAGCACGCGCAATTTTGTCTCCAGCCCTTTCCATATCATCGCCGAAGCCTTCCATTCCTTCCCCAAAACCCTCAAAGGCACGTTCCAATTTTGTACCCAAGCGTTCTATTTTCGATTCAAAATCGTCGGCATCCCAAGTCCAGTTCCACGTTTGGCCATCTTCTTCCACCGTAACATCTACTCTGGACTTGGACTTCGAAGCTGGCGGTACAGGTGGTACGGCAGGTGGTTTGGCAGCTGCTTTTGCTTTTTCAGCTTGCTTCTGAGCAACAGCAGCTTGCCTTTGGGCGGCGGCGGCCTGTCTTTGCGCTTCTTTGAGTTTTCGCTGCGCTTCTTGCAATTGCCTTTGAGCTTCTTGCATTTGTCGTTGAGCTTCTTTTTCTGCTCTGAGTGCTTCCTGCTCGGCATTGTTTTGCGCCAAACTAACGGTATTGGGCAAGACGCTAAAGGCCAATACGGTAGCTATCAATATTTTATAAAACGATGTTTTCATTTTCTTGCGATGATTGTTTTGAAATACTCTGTAAAACTTCCAGTTGGCGCGAGAGCAATAACATACGCATCTGCAGGTTGCGCGTCATGGCATCAAGCACTTTTTGTTGATTGGGGTTAGTTTCCAATTCGTGTTTGAGTTGCTTGTAGGTCGAATCCAACTCGGCCATTTTTTGGTCGTTTTCGTCCTGCAAACCCAATTTTTGAAGATCGTATTTACTCAACTGCTTTTCCTTTAGGCTAATCATTTGGGTATAATAACGCTCAACCTCAGCCATTTGCGGATTTATTTGTTCAAGTTTGACGGTGGCAGCCATTTCTGCACGTCCGCTCACTTGCCCCCAATGATAAGCCGCTGTGCCTGCCATCATCAAAAAAGCAGTGGAGGCCGCCGCAACTGAAAACCTTACCCACGAAATAGTCCAAAGTGATGGCTTCTTGGCGGCGGGTTGTTGCAATTGCTCGCGAATCGAAGCCCAAACTTCGTCGGATGGCTCTTCGCTGTCAAATGCAAGCCTGTTGGCTCTGATTATTTCTTCCAAATTATCCATAACAACATAACAATCAGTAACTTATTCTTTTTATTGTTGGCAGATTTCGAGCAGTTTTTTACGCGCTCTACTATACTGCGATTTGGAGGTAGCCTCCGAAATAGACAAGATTTGCGCAATTTCGGCGTGGTCGTAGCCTTCCAACAGATACAGCGAAAGTACAACTCGATAGCCGTCGGGCAGTCGCATGATGGCTTGCCGTATGGCTTGTACTTGTTCCTCTGTGGCCGTGTGTGCCGAAGGCCAAGGGCTTGCTTCGTCGGGGTGGTCGGTGTCGTCGGCCAACGAACTAAAAACTAACCTCCTCTTTTGTAGTCCGCGAATGGCTTTATTGACCACTATCTTTTTGAGCCACAACCCAAACGAAGCATCGCCTTTGAAATTGCTAACCTCTCTAAATGCTATCAGAAACGACTCTTGCAACACATCTTCGGCCTCTTGCACGTCGCCCACGATGCGCAAGGCCACATTGAACATGGCCTTTTTGTAGAGCTTATACAGCTCATATTGCGCCTTGGGGTCGTTGCTTCGGCAACGCTCCACAATGGCCGCGTGTGGGTCTATGTATGTTGGTGCAGTAGTCAAGTTTCTTTCTAATTTCTGTCTAACAGATACCAAGCCGTGTGCAAGAGTTGCACGCCAACGCCAAAATAAATAAAAAAGGCGTAAAAAAATTTACGCCCATTTCATAAAATACAATAAACCAATTAGTTATTATTTTTTATTATTCACTAAATACTGAATTTTATATAGCGCTTTATTATTTGTTTTGCTGATAATATTTTTCGCATTCTTTCTGAACATTGGTAATATCAATTCGCTGCGGTGCGTGCTGGCCATCAAAAATCACCATTGCCCACAGTTCTTTACGCATATTCATCGGGAATTTCTGGCCGCTTTCTGTCTCAAAAACCAGTAGCGTATCGGCAGAGATGCGCTCAACAGACGTGTGTATCATTTCCAGATATTCTTTGGCTTGGCTCATGTAAAACATATTATCGTCGGCGGCGGTCATAAAATCATCTGGATTTTTCGCTTGCAGACTATCTACTTGTTTGTCAGAAGGATAAATCATCACGCCTACATCGCCCCGAAAGATTTTGCTGGGCATTTTGGATGCAGTTTCCTGCACCGTTGAGATTGCTGGCGCGGCGGAGTCTTCTACCTTGAGGGTACTTTTTATCAACGCGCGAGCAGTATCTACAAGACTTAGAGATTTTGCTTCTTTTTCTACTTTGGGCGACGAACAAGACATCACCAAAATCAGATACAAAAGAGTTAAGTATTTTTTCATGATTGATGACAAAAAATAGTAGTATGCTTCAAGACAAAAATACAATTGATAACTTACCTACTCTTGGGTATTATATCAATGTCCCGTTTTACTTAACGAAAAGCATATTTGCGTTTACAGCTCGCCTATATCTTTGGCCAAAATTAGCAAAACACCTCCCCTTTTGTATATTTGCGGGTATTGTTACGGTGATTGTCCAACCAAACCCCAAAGTCTTTTATTTTCAATAAATTATGGTACTGAATTATATTTGGATTCTGTTCTTTCTTATTGCTTTTGTTATTGCCACTATCAAATTGGTATTTTTCGGCGACACAGAAGTATTTCCCGAACTGGTCAATTCCACGATGGCCATGTCCAAAACAGCCTTTGAAATTTCGATTGGTTTGACGGGTGCCATGTCGCTTTGGTTGGGTTTTATGCGCATCGGCGAGCAAGCTGGCGCGATTACGCGGCTGGCCAAGCTGGTGAATCCATTTTTTACAAGACTTTTTCCCGAAATACCGCCACATCATCCCGCTATCGGAGCGATGCTAATGAACTTTTCGGCCAACATGTTGGGGCTGGACAATGCCGCCACGCCGCTCGGCCTCAAGTCCATGAAAGCACTTCAGGAATTGAACCCCAACAAAGACACGGCTTCTAATGCCCAAATTATGTTTTTGGTACTCAATGCTTCGGGTCTTACGCTTATCCCGATTTCGATTATGGTGTATCGGGTGCAAATGGGTGCGGGCAATCCTGCGGACATTTTCTTGCCAACGCTTTTAGCTACATTTTTCTCTACGATGGCAGGGCTTATTTCTGTAGCTATTTATCAGAAAATCAATTTGTTTGATAAAGTAATATTGGCGTATTTGGGCGGTGTTAGCTTGGTGGTTGGGCTAATTATTTGGTATTTTCTGGGACTGCCACAAGAACAAATCGGGAAAATTTCGAGCATTGTCGGCAACTTCATTTTGTTTGGGGTGCTGACATTATTTATTGTTTTGGCCATTAAAGCAAAAATAAATGTGTATGAAACCTTCATTGAAGGCGCGAAAGAAGGTTTTGAGACGGCTACCAAAGTAATTCCGTATTTGGTGGCAATGCTCGTGGGTATCGGCGTGTTCAGGGCTTGCGGAGCAATGGATTTGTTGCTTCAGGGCATTACTTATACACTGGACGCAGCCAATATTAACGCCGACTTTGTACCCGCTTTGCCAACCGCACTCATGAAGCCGCTAAGCGGTAGCGGAGCGCGGGGCATGATGCTCGATGCCATGAAAACCTATGGCGCGGATTCGTTTGTGGGGCGTTTGGTATGTGTTATGCAAGGTTCTGCAGATACAACTTTCTATATCGTAGCCGTGTATTTTGGTTCGGTGGGTGTGCGCAACAGCCGCTACGCCATTCCGTGCGGACTCATTGCCGACGCGGTGGGCATGATTGCCGCCATCGGGTTAGCTTATTTGTTTTTTACCTAACAAATAGCGACTTTGCAAAGTATTATTTTATTATTTGACAATAACCTTTCATTTTTAACATATTTATCTACATCTCATGACAAAACATTTTCGCGCCTTTATGGTGTTGGCAATTTTATTGCTGACCAATTACCAGTCATTTGCACAAACACCTGACTCGCTGAGTTTTAGTGCCAACCCTTTTTCTGATTCTACCGCCGCGCGTATTTTCTTGGGACAACCCACGGATACCGTAAAATTAAAAATTTATAATGTACTGGGTACGCTGATACAAAACTTCGAGTATCATAATTGGGCGGCAGGCACGCATGAAGTGTATATAGGCCAACCTGCAGTAGTAGGTTTATATAAAGTTCGGTTATATGCCAATAATGATACAATTCAAAGGAAAATCATTAAAATTGACAGCTCTGTAACGACAAGTATTTCCAAAAACGTAATATCTATTACGGGGAACGTTTGGCCTAATCCTGCCGCGCAAGCCATTTATTTGCCGCAACAAGCCCAATATTTTAGCATTACGGACTTGGGTGGAAAAGAGATTTTGAAAGGAGCAGCAACAAATAATAAATCTGTTTCGGTGGCTAATTTTCCGCAAGGCAAATATTTTATTCAGCTTTACGATTCCGCCAAAAAAATTATTGGCACACGGTTATTTATTAAAGAATAACAAAACTTTATCATAAATAAAGCGGGGCGATTTTCATGCTGAAAATCGCCCCGCTTTTGTTGTATTATTTGTCTTTGTCGTGTGGCCGAATGATAATGCGCAAAGTTGGGTCGTTGGTTACAAACGCCCACAACCAACTAAAGGCGAGCCAAATTTTATTCCTAAAACCTGCAATCGGCATAATATGCACTACCAACCACAACAGCCACGCCACAAACCCTTTGAAAAAAGCATTGGGCAAATCGGCTACCGCTTTGTATTTGGTAATAATGGCCATTGAACCTTTATTGTTGTAAGCAAATGGCTTCTGCGCTTTACTTTCCAAACTATTTTGAAGGTTTTGGGCTAATAATGAGCCTTGTTGGATGGCCACTTGTGCAAGTTGTGGGTGGCCGTTAGGATAGTCTTTGTCAGTGGTTTGGAAGCAAATATCGCCGATGGCGTAAATGTTTTCTGTTCCTTGTACTTTGTTGAAAGCATCGACTAAGATACGCCGACCGCGTCCAACAGCTTCGGCTGGCAAACCTTTTACTTCACGCCCCACCACGCCCGAAGTCCAAATCAGTGTATTGGTCTGAATATGTTGGCCATCGCTTAACACTACACCACCGTCCACATAATCTTTTACGGAGGTATTAAGTAAAATATTGACACCCAATTCTTTGAGCACCTTATACGTTTCTTGCTGCGATTTGCCGCTCATCGGCGCAAGCAACACGCCACCTGCTTCCACCAAATACAAATGCTGTAGTCTCGTGTCCAGTTCTGGATACTCTTTCGGGGCAATATGTTTACCCATTTCCGCGAGCATTCCCGCCACTTCTACACCCGTAGGGCCTCCGCCCGCAATGACGATGTTGAGGTGTCGGGCTTTGGCGGCTGGATCGGTTTCGCGCACGGCATCTTCCATGTTCAGCAGTAAATGGTTGCGCAAATGCGTGGCCTCGTCTATACTTTTGAGTGTCAGTGAATTATTTTTCACATTCTCCATCCCGAAATAATTACTTTCCGTACCCAAAGCCACTACCAAATAATCGTAAGGAAGTGTTCCCGTGTCGGTGGTAATGGTGTTTTCGGCTGGATTGACGGACAGTAATTCGCCCAAATGGAAACGCATATTGGCTTTATCCTGAAAGAATCGCCTGAATGGATAAGAAATATTAGACGGTTCGATAAAAGCTGTCCCGACCTGATAGAGCAACGGCGGGAAGAAATGATAGTTATTTTTATCGACAAGCGTAACCTCAAAGCGGTTATCGTTGGCTAAAACTTTAAGAAAATTGATGCCGCCGAAGCCTCCACCGACCACGACGACTTTTTTGGGTTTTCTTTCCATAGCGAAAAAGAAAAAATACGGTAATTGATTTGCAACAAAAGACTTCCGCAACGATTGTAGAAGCTTTTCTTTGAAACAAACTAAATTGTTTTTCGGTTTTGAAACCCAAAAAAATAGGTTAATCGGCACAGGTTTTTGTTTAAGCGTAGTATTTGGCTTGTTAAACGGAGAGAAGTGGCCGTCAGTCGTCGGCTCTTTTATTTCAATCGATTATAGTAAACGATAAGCCGCATCATGTCCTCAAAATCGGCGAGTTTGAGGCGATTATTTTTAATAAAAACTTCCAAATCCTGCTGATGGTCAGGCAATATTTTATACAAATCGTTCTCGCTTTTTCCTTCCCAGTAAGTAATGTTACCGTCTGGCAGACGTAAATACATTTCCTTGATGAGGCGCGTGCGCGTGTAATACATAGTTCGGCCTACAAAACTATCAAAAGTCGGGACGGTCTCGGTAATGAGCTTGTTACGCGTCAGTAAACTGGCCTTTTGCCCCTGCAAAGCCATCTGAAAAAACACTGGTACTTGGTATTGTTTGCGCATAGCATACGGCAACACATAAAATGTTTGGGAGGCGTTGCCGTGCTCATCCGTAAAAATGGCCACTTGCACTTGGCGCGGAGAAAGCACTTTTAGCATGCGGTTAGGCATGGCCACTTCCAGCAAATCTTGCGAGAAATCCAAATTCATTTGTCCTTCCAGCGAGTCGCCATCGGCCAACCAAGCCTTCCCGTAAATCGTTGAGACAATGGCCGTTTCTTGTGCTACCGCCAGATGCGAACCAAGCACAAAGAAGCAAACCCAACCCAACCAATAATACGCTCTCATTTTCTTTGAATTAATATTGAACTATTACTTTAAATGTTTTAGTCTGCGAGGGCTGTACCACTTTTAGGAAATAGCAGCCTTCTGCCAACTGATATTCAGGTAAATTAATTGTAATTTTATCCGCAGTTGGCGTAAATGTTTTTTGCAATATTTTCTGCCCGATTGCATTAAAAACAGTTACATCCGCATTGTCCGTTACGGCAGCAACAATAACATTACTGTTTGTTACAGGGTTCGGATATAAGCTCATCGAAACACTTTTTGGCTCTTCTTGCGGCACATATTCACTCCAAAGCGTTTTGCGGCGAATGCTACCACAAAGCACCGTGCGCATTCGGGCTACTTGGTCTTGCGTGAAAATATTCATACATGCATCGTAAGTATAATCCAAATAATTGGCCGTCATGTCCGAGCCTTGCGCATCGGGACAACTGTCGTAAGTAGTGTTACAGTTATAATTTGCCTGCGAAGCAGCTGGCGTGTCATTACAATAATCCGTACTGGTACAGTCGAAACCATCGCCCCAAATATGAATCAAACCCAAAAAATGCCCAATTTCATGTGTAAGCGTTCTGCCCAAATTGTATCGGGTGCTTAACGGGCTATTGCCCACATATTTATAACAAACCATAACGCCATCGGTTGTACTATCTGCACCTGTAGGCAAGCCATCCAAATCGCTATTGACAGGAAACGAAGAAAAGCCCAATAAATTTTCCGCACCATTTTTAAGATTACAAACCCAAACATTGAGGTACTTATCTTTTGGCCAATTGCTTTTGTCTTTTAGTGCCGCTTGTTCGCTTAATTGCCATTCTGACTGGCCTCCATTGGCACGCACAATTCCCGAAGTAGCCTTCCCTTGCGGATCTTTACTGGCCAATACAAATTGAATGCGTGCATCAGCTCCACGCGAATCTGTATTATAACCGTTCGTTCCTTCTTTTCGGCGATAGTCTTCATTTAATATTCTAATTTGAGACGTAAGACGACTGTCTGGAATATTCGTACCAATGCCCACAGCCTCGCCATTATGAATAATATGGAACACAACAGGTATTTGATAAACGGTTGTATCTGAGCAAGAAGCAGTAACCGAAACATTACTTACTGTTTTTTTTGTAAAAATAGTAGGAGACTGCGACAAAAGCCCTACACCACATCGTATTACATTTTCGTCTTCAGTTTTATTTTGGGCAAAAACCGCCATGCCACAGCCCATAAATAAGAAAGAGATAGAGAATATCTTTGCAAAAAGGGTTATTTTTTTTGACATAAAATCAGAAATTACAATGACAACTTCAGTGCAATATACATAATTATCATAGGAGAATAAGGAATTAAATAAAAAATTGGTTTATCCCGTATCAACGGAATAAACCAATTTTTATTGGAGAACATTTTATTGTTTGCGTCATGAGGTATTTGTTTTATAGAGCAAAATGCATTACTCCCACCCCATAACAAAAGCATTAACCTACATATTTATTCCGTATAAAAAACACGCTTGACACGCGCACTAATATTGGTAATGATTTCGTAAGGAATCGTATTGATTTTTGCGGCTAAATCGCTGATAGTAAGCGTGTCATCAAAAATAACGACCTCGTCGCCTTCCTGCGCTGCGATGCCCGTAATGTCTATCATACACATATCCATACAAATATTGCCGACTACGGGGGCAAGCTGTCCGTTCACTTTCACGCTGCCCACTCCCCTACTGAATCCGCGACTAAACCCGTCGGCGTAACCAATGGCAATCGTGGCCAGTGTCGTGTCGGGGTGTTGGGCAAGGCCGCGCCTTCCGTAACCGATGCTTTCGCCTGTGGGTACGTGTTTGATTTGGGAAATAACCGTTTTGAGCGTCCCGACCGTCTGCAAATGAGCCTGTTCCAAGCCGTTTACTTCCACGCCGTACAAGCCGATTCCCAAACGCACCATGTCAAAATGCGCTTCTGGGAAACGAATAATGCCTGGCGAATTGACGATATGGCGAATAAATTTATAACCCAAACCTTGCTCCAAAGCCTCCACGCTACGCGTGTAAGTGGCAATCTGTTGATGCGAAAAATCGTTGTGTTTGGCCTCGTCCGAACCCGCCAAATGGCTAAACGCCGAGCCGACGGTTAAATTTTTGTTTTCGTTCAGCACTTGCACCAACGCCGCAATTTCTTTTTCCTCAAAACCCAAACGCCTCATGCCCGTATCAATTTTGAGGTGAATTTTGGCGGGTTGGCCGTCCAAATGTTCCAAGAGTTTTTGCAGGATTCTGAAACTATATACTTCTGGTTCAAGATTGAAAGACAGCAACTTATCGAAGGTTTCGGGCGCAGGATTCATCACCATAATCGGCAACGTGATGCCGTTGCGCCGCAAGTCCACACCTTCGTCTGTGTAGGCAACGGTCAGGTAGTCCACGCGATGAAATTGCAGCAAATTGGCCACCTCATAACTGCCACTTCCATAAGCAAAAGCCTTGACCATCACCATGAGTTTAGTTTCGGGTTTTAGTTTGCTTTTATAAAAATTCAGGTTATTGACCAGCGCGTCCAAGTTGATTTCCAAGCGCGTGCCATGCACTTTTTCTTGCAGCCACTGCCCTATTCGCTCAAACTCAAAACTGCGTGCGCCTTTTATCAGAATCAGTTCGTTATGAAAATATTGTTGTGGTTTGATGGCCTCCAAAAAGCTGTCCGTGCTGTCAAAAAAGGCCGTTTCTCCTTCAAAAAACTGACGTAACACTTTGATTTCCTTGCCGATACCAATCACACGCCTTACGTTTTTTTCGGTGAGCAATTGCGCAATGTGTTTGTACAAAATAGTGGGTTCAATGCCCGCTTGCGGCACATCGGACAGTATCACGGTTTTGCGCGATTTGACGGCTTGGTTTTGTTGATTAAGTAAATCCAGCGCGAGCGTAAGCCCCGCCAAATCATTGTTATAACTATCGTCAATCAAATAACATTGATTAATTCCTTGCTTGAGTTCCAAACGCATGGACACGGGTTTGAGAGCCAACAGTCGCGATTGGGTTTCGGCCTGCGTTTTTCCCAAACAAAACATCAAAGCCACACAATGCAACACGTTTTCCACCGAAGCCGCATCCGAAAAAGGTAAGTTTAGCTCCCACGCCTCGCCGCCCAAACCTTCCACGCGGTAACGTGTGCCCTCGCGGGTCACTTTCCACGCAATAACGTATTGGTTATCAGATTTATATTTTTGAATAAAAGTATCCAACGCCTCATGCGCACGGTTATAAATCACCACAGGGCAATCTTTGAAAAGCTGCCATTTTTCGGCAATTTTTTCGTTTTGGGAAGAAAAACCTTCGTCGTGCGCCGTACCGATATTGGTAAAAATACCGATGGTCGGCTGCAAAATCGCTTGCAAACGCGTCATTTCGTGGGGCTGAGAAATGCCCGCTTCAAAAATGCCTAACGTGTGCTGCGGCGCGATGCTCCAGACCGAAAGCGGCACACCGATTTGGGAATTATAACTTTTGGGGCTGCGTACAATGTTAAAATCTGGCGCAAGCAATTGCGCCGCCCATTCCTTCACGATGGTTTTGCCGTTGCTGCCCGTAATGGCCACCACAGGCAATACAAAGCCCTGACGGTGCACCCGCGCAAGCAGTTGCAAGGCATCTACGGCACTGTTTACCAACAAGATATTGGCTTCGGGGTAGCGCGAAAGGACGGATTCGGGCAAGGCCACTTCTACCACAAAATTGCGAACGCCCTGCGCGTAAAGGTCTGGCAAATAGTGGTGTCCGTTGTGGCGCGTGCCGCGAATGGCAAAAAACAAGGTACGAGCTGGCAACACTAATTTGCGGCTGTCGGTAGCCAAATAACTAATAACCGACTGTGTGGCAGGCTCTTGCAACACTGAGCCGCCGATTATATCTACTAAATCTTTGAATGCAATCACGGTACTGTACTAAAAAGGGTGAAATGATGGCGGCAAATATACGGATAGCCCCATACAGTGCTATGTTTTTGTGATAATCATAGCGTTATAAAACAAAAATCAACTGATAAACAACGCTTTAGCTATAAATATCAATTACACGAGATTCTAATCAAGCAAATTTCCCAACCAAAAGCCTATAAAAAACTTTTAGTTGGGAAATTTTCGTAATGCGCTACCGTATGAATCGCACCCCATTGGCGTAGCTCGTCGGGCGTGTGCGAAGTAGTAATCCCGACGACGGGCAGCCCCGCGCCATTGGCCGAAACAATGCCGCCGCGAGAATCCTCTAAAGCGATGGCCTCCGACGGTTCTAAACCCAGTGCCTTAAGTGCTTTTTGATAAACTTCGGGGTGCGGCTTGCCGTGCCTGACCTGATGCCCGCCTACTATCACTTCAAAATAAGGCCGTATTTGCAGCGTATCCAACACAAAATCAATGTTATCTGCGCCGCCCATCGTGGCCAAAGCAATCCGAATTTGTTGGGCTTTCAACGCGTCGAGCAGTTGGGGCAAACCCTTGAGCGGCTCCATCGCTGGGCGGTACAACTCCCGATACAAAGCCTCTTTTTCATTGCCTAAAGCCTGTACTTTGGGGTAGTCAAGGTCTTGTCCAAAAAAATGTCTGATAAGCTCGTCTTGCGTTCCGTGATTTTGGGCGTGAAACTCGTGCGGCGCAAGCTCAATGCCATACTTGGCCAAAAACGCCAACCATGCTTTTTGGTGGTAACTTATGTTATTGATAAGTGTCCCGTCCATGTCAAAAATAAATGCCTTTACCTTCATGCTAAAAAAAGATTGGTTATTAGAAAACAAAAACCACCCGCCGAAGATAGCGAGTGGCCTCTGTATTTTTTATAAAAAATTGTTTTAGAACAACTTAGCATTCATTACTACGTCTTCCGTTACATCATAAAATTCTTGATGAATGTTAAACGGTTTTTCGTGGCCGTGTAGTGCGCGTTTGTGGTACGTGCCATCTTCGTGCATGAGGTGGCTGTTCACGTTGTCTTTTACGTTGTAAGCCAAAATATTAATGGCCTCTTGCTTGAGTTTTTCGTCCACAATCAAGAAAAGCGATTCCAGACGGCGGTCAAAACTGCGGTTCATCATGTCGGCACTACCGCCATACACTTTCGGATTGCCGCCATTGTGGAAATAATAAATACGTGTGTGTTCCAACAAATCGCCCACAATCGAACGTACCGTAATGTTGTCGCTCAAGCCTTTGCGGTGCGGACGCAAACAGCAAATACCGCGTACAATCAACTTAATCGTTACGCCAGCCTGAGAAGCCTTATAAAGTTCGTCGATAGTGGCTTTATCTTCCAAAGAATTTACTTTAATCACAATGCCACTCGGCAAACCGTTTCGAGCATTTTCGGCTTCTTGTCGGATTAGCTCAATGAGTTGGTTGCGCATGTCGCGCGGTGCCGTAATCAAATACTTGTATTCGTCGGGCACGGAATGGCCTGTAATGGCATTGAAAAACTCCGAAACGTCGTTGGCGTAAACCTCGTTGGTGGTAAGCAAACCAATATCCGTGTAAAGTTTGGCCGTGCTTTCGTTGTAGTTGCCACTCGACAAATGTACATAACGCGTAATGCGTTCGTCTTCTTTGCGCACAATCAACATCATTTTGGTATGCGTCTTGTAGCTGCTCACGCCATAAATCACAAAACAGCCTGCTTTTTGTAGCTTTTTGGCTTCGCGAATATTGTTTTCTTCATCAAAACGCGCCTTTACTTCAAACAAAACGGCTACGTGCTTGCCATTTTCTACGGCTTTGAGCAGTGCGTTGGTAATGCGTGAATTTTTGGCCAAACGGTAAATAGTCATCTTGATAGACAAGACTTTAGGATCGTCGGCGGCTTGTTCTATCAGGCTTACCACAGGTTCCATACTATTGTACGGGTGGTGCATCAGAATGTCGCGTTGCTTGAGAATGTCAAACAATTCTTCATCAAAATGCTTGTTGCCTGCCGCACTCAACGGCAATACGGACGCGTGCGAAACTGGTGTTTTTTCCTTAAATTCGGGGTGGTTTACAATTTGCCAAAGCCCCGTAAAATCCATCAAACTATTGGTAACAAAGATGTTATCGTAGTCAATTTCCCAGCGTTGCTTCAAAATCTTCATCATGTACGAAGAATAATTGTCTTCGACTTCCACACGCACTACCCTACCCGTGCGGCGCGTCGAGAGTTTGCGACGCACCTCGTCGACGAAGTCGGCTTCGATGTCGTCGCTTTCTTCGATGGAAATATCGCCGTTGCGCGTTACGCGAAACAGATTCACCGACAAAATCTCAATGTTTTTGTAGAGCTTAAAAATGCGCCAGCGCACAATTTCTTCTATCGGTACAAAAACCAGTGTATCAGCACGTTGTATCTCAAAAAATCGTGGCAAATTTTGCGGAATCTGTACGAAAGATAAGCGTTTGGGGTGCTTGGTATCAGCCAAATTTTGCGTAACCACCCCGAAAGTCAATGCTTTGTTCATTACCACTGGAAATGTGTGATAAATGTCCACGAGCATCGGCGTAAGCATCGGATACACCGTCTTTTTGAAATATTGCGCCGTGCGTTCTTTTTCCGCGTCGGTGAGTTGGTCTATGCCCAAAATCTCAAAGTCGTGGGTAATAAATTCGGGCATTAGCTTTTTAAATTGCTCGGTTTGAGCCGCAAAAAAATTCTGCGCTTCATTGAACAAAGCCGTTTTGAAGGGCTTTTCGCGCAGCCCCGAATAATCTACACGCTCTTTGCCGTAGTCCAGATAATTGTACAAACTGCCGATGCGAATCATGGCAAATTCATCAAAATTGGACGCGGTAATCGCCAAAAATTTTAGCCGTTCAAAAACCGATCTTTGCTCGTTGGTGGACTGATCCAGCACACGGTAATTGAACTGAAACCAACTCAAATCGCGGCTCACATAATCGCTTTGGAGTATTTGTTCTGAAGCCTTATTAGGGTGTAATTGGGTACTCATACTTGCAAATATCTTTTTCGTGAAACGAATAACAGGCCGAAGCCAAGACAGGTATATTTGATTGGTAGGCATCTTCTTTGGCAGGTTGTGTTAGGCTTTAATCTTCTTGCCCGTCGTCGCCGTCTTCCCCTTCGGGTACTTGGTCGAAAGGCAAAAAGTCCGCAGCCAATTGTATGGGCTGGTCGGCGAACTTAAAGCGCAGATAATGAATCGGTTGGCCTAAGGCTAAATATTTTTGTTCAAACTTCGTCTTAATGCCTTTGTGTTCGTCGGCATAAGGCGAAGCGTATAAATCGTGTGTAACGATCAGCTCGCGTACGGGCATTTGCGCGAGCGTTTCGAGCGTATATTCAAAAAGCCCTACGTTGTCGGTTTTCAGATGTACCCAACCTTCTTTGCTGATAAGTCGTTGGTACATAGCCAAAAAGCGTGGATTGGTGAGGCGGCGTTTTTCGTCACGGCCTTTGGGGCGCGGGTCTGGAAACGTAATCCAAATCTCATCTATTTCTTGTGGGGCAAAAAATTGTTCTAAATTCTGAATGCGTGTGCGCAAAAAGCCGACGTTTTGCAATTGGCGGTCGGTGGCTTGGCGGCTACCCGCCCAAATGCGGTTGCCTTTGATGTCCACACCCACAAAATTTTTATCTGTAAAAACACTGGCAAGTCCTACCGCATATTCCCCGCGACCGCAGGCAAGCTCCACGACAAGCGGGTTTGTATTTTTGAAAAAAGAAGTAAGCCACTGACTTTTGATGGTTTGATATTCGGATTTACCTTCTTGTATAATATTGACTGCCAAATCATTATCGGCAAATCGCTTTAACTTCTGACGAGACATACTGTGTTTTTATGAGGCACTAATTTTAATAACAATCCGCAATTTTAACAAAATTTTGCAGAAGCCTCAAACCCATTTCCGATTCCGTCAAGAATTATTCCGAATGCACGGCCATCGTTTTCGTACATGAAGCCCCGCGCAACGGCTACCAATTGTCTTTGAAGCCGTTGTGCAGAGCTGCTTTATATTTTTCTTGATTAAATTTGTACAGATACGGGGCTTTGTGTGCGCCACCTCTACGCGCCCCTTCGAGCTTGTCGAGCACGTCGTAAGCCATTATTTTCCGATAAAAATTGCCTCGATTGAGTTTTCGCCCCAAAATAATTTCGTACAATTTTTGTAGCTCAGGCAAGGTAAATTCTTCTGGCAAAAGATTGTAACCAATTGGTTTGTAGGTAAGTTCGCGACGCAACGACAGCAATGCCCCTTCAAAAATCTGTTGGTGGTCCATCATCAACGCGGGCATATCGTGAATGTCGCACCACAGGCACACGTCCGAGGCCTCATCGGAAACAGGCGTAACCGACAGATAAGGAATCAGGGCATAAAATCCCACCGAAACAAAACGCTGCTTGTGCCACAGCGCATCGGGCATCTCTGCAAAAAAGTGTTGGCTACGGTTGGGGTCAGAAAAAACTTTAAATTGCTGTAAATAAATATTTGTTGCGCCTGTTCGCTCTTCCAAAATCCGATTGGCGGCCTCTTCCAAATCTTCCTGCTTGCCCACGTAGCCGCCTGGCAACGACCATGTGTCTTCGCCTTTCATTTTTAATAACAATACTTTCAGTGAGGCCTCATGAAACCCAAAAACCACACAATCAATAGAAATATGAGGCAAAAATTCAAGTCTGTGTTTTTCAGACTTGCTCATCAATAAATCATAAACGCTTTGTTCCATTGAGCAAAAATAAGATTTGAACGATTGCAGAACAAACGCCATCGCCAAATAAACACTTTTACTTTACAAAACTTAGGTACAATTTTCAGGTTTTGTTTGAATAAATCAATGATTGCGTACCACTTCCCGCAAGGCAGCGTCTATGGGCATTCCGATTTCCAGACTGCGGCTCGCGATTTGGGCAGGTACGGCGGGATGGTCGAGGTTAAAACGCAACAAAAACGCCTCAGGATTATGATGTGTAATTTGTTCCATTGGCCAACGCACTACGCTTGGCGTGTTAAAACCCGTTCCCATGTCCATCAGCACCAACGGACTACCCAAATGCGCCTGTACCCATTGCTGAAATTGCTGACGTTGGGTTTGGTATGGTTTTTCGATAAACCAATGGCCGCCGCGCACGTTCATAAACATTGCACCGCCACATTTCGGACATCGGGGAATAGCCGTCAAATCCGTGATTTCGTGCGTTACGGGGTCAAGATTTGCTAATAATTTATCTAAAAAAGGCCGCGTATCGTAGGTTTCTTGCGAACACGGACGCAGGCATTGCATAAGTTTGTAATTGCCTTGTGGCGTAAAAATCCGTTCGGGGTCAAAGCCATTTTTAGCAAACATCGTGTCCACATTGGAAGTAAGCACAAAATAATCCTTCGAGCGCACCAACGCCAACAAATCTTGGTAAACCTCAGCCGTTTGGTTGTCGTAGGCCACATGTTGCACGTGCATGGCATGGTAGCCCCACATTATCGCCTCCGAAAGTCCCTGAAAGCCCATCAACTCATAGTTGTTGTGAAAGCCTCGGCGGTGCATTACTGGAAAAAGTTGTCGGAATCGCGCCTCGTCGGTGTAGTCAATGCCTGCGGCGGCACTCATGCCCGCACCCGCGCCAATGAGCACGGCGGGAGCTTCTTTTATTTTCTGGGCGGCTGTTTTTAATATCTCTACAAAGTTTGTGGCCATTGTTCTATTGCTTTTTGATAAATATGATAATCTGCCTCGCTAAATACATTAAACACAACGTGTTGCACTTGCGAATCGGGATGACTGGCAAGCCAATGATGCACAGCTTGCAAAGCAACCGTTACGGCCAAATGAGCAGGATAACCAAACACACCCGTCGAGATGCAGCAAAAAGCCACGCTCCGAATTTGGTCATTTTGCGCCGCCAAATCCAAACATTGTGTGTAGCAGTCGGCTAATTGTGCCTGCTGCGTGGCCGTAGGCAAGCCGCTACGAACTATCGGGCCAACCGTATGCAAAACATAGCTTGCAGGCAAACTAAAACCTTTCGTAATCTTGGCACTGCCCGTCGGTTCGGGGTGTCCCTGCGCAGACATTAGCCCATAACACGCCTCACGCAAACGAGGCCCCGCCACCGAATGAATGGCATTGTCTATACATTTATGAAAAACCGTAAAACAACCCAACATTTGTTCGTTGGCCGCATTGACGATGGCATCGGCGCGTAGCGTAGTAATATCGCCTTTCCAAAGCGAACATTTGCCCGCCGACGGATACGCCGTGCCCTGCATTTGTGCCGAGAGTCGCGGTAAAGTGGCCGCTTCCGTTACCAACAAACGGGCGGCTTCTTGCGCAAAAAGCCTATCTGCCAGTTCCATCACAGCGGCGGGCAATGGCTCGGACGGATACCAAACCGTCAGGTACGCCTTCAATCGCTCTCTTTTCTCCAAATTCCGAAAAGCTGTTTGTGGCGTTTTGGTTTCAAAATACAAAAGCAATTGGTCTAATATTTCTGTTTCTGTCATATTCTTTTCCAAAAATTTATATGCAAAAACAAGAAGCCAATACTTATGCTTGACTTCTTGTTTTGATAAAGCTACTAAAGAACTATTTGATTAAAAATTAGCGGCAAACTCTTTTGCAAAATCCGTGAGTTTCTGCACGCCGTTTTGTACCGCGCCTGTCGCCTCAAAATCTGCTTGCAGTTTACCCGCACGAATCGCTGCGCCCATTTCCGTATAAAGTCCTGCAATTTCGGAAGGCACACCCGCGCCCGTCATGCCTTGTATGGCTTGTTCGTCCGTAAATTCGACCCAAGGAAGTGCAGGTTTTCCGATGGCTTCGCCCAATGCGCTGGCCACTTGCGCCGCACTCACATAGTCGCTCACAATATAGCGCACTTGGTGGCCTGTAGCTGCTGGTTTTTGCAACTCTTCGGCAGCCGCCACCGCAATATCCGAAGGATGCACCAACGGCAATTGGGTGCTGGCTGGGAAATTAGAACCAATAATTCCTGCATTTTTAATTACTGGAATATCGTTGTAAAAATTGGTGTAGAAATATCCCGCACGCAAAAACGTAACGGCAACGCCCGACAACTCGCTGTACAACTGTTCGATATGATGCAAACCCGTGATTGGTCCCGTACCGCCGTCGTGCTCCGCTCCTACACTGCTGAGCATTACCACGCGTTTTACGCCTGCTTTCTCAATGGCTTGGGCATAGGATTTGCCCGCATTGGTGGTGTTGGCAATAATGTTTTGGCCGCCCATGTTCGGGGGTGTCATGGCAAATACGGCATCTGCTCCCGCAAATACTTGCGCCAAAAATGCCGTGTCCGTAATCGAACCAACCGCCGCCTTTACGCCTAATTGTTCGATGGCGGCTTGTCTGTCCTTGTTGCTGCTAATAACCGTAACATTGTTTCCGCTTGCAAGCAAATTCTTTACTAAATGTTGGCCAATATTTCCTAAAGACCCTGTAACTACAATTTTCATTTCAAATTTATTTTGATGTTTATGGCTGCAAAGGTATTTTTGTACTTACTTTTTTACAAGTACTTACCCTAAAGTATGTGCCATGACAGCCATTAAAGAAACATCGACCATTCAGCAAAACAAAAAGACAGCGCAAGAAATGTGTCCTGTTACGTTCACGATGGAAAAAATCGGGAGCTATTGGAAACCCATCATTATTTATCATTTGTCGGAAGATTGCAAGCGGTACAGCGAGCTGAAAAAATCTATTCCCGCCATTACGGAAAAAGTGCTCATTCAGCATCTCAAGCAGTTGGAAGCCGACGGACTCATCATCCGAGAAGCCAAAGCCGTAGTGCCACCTTTTGTTACTTATCGACTCAGCGAGGCAGGTCAGCGACTTTTGCCCGTGATTCATGCGATGGCCAACTGGGCAACCGCTTATATGTAATCAGCAATAAATCAATAATTTAGCTGTAAAAATTTGTTTGGGAAGAATAATTTGGGGCAAAAGCCAAGGTGGTTTTTGACGCGTAATAAGATAAGAAGCAGAGAGGAGGAGATTCGAACTCCCGATGCGATTTCGCGCATACACACTTTCCAGGCGTGCTCTTTCAACCACTCAGACACCTCTCTGTTTGGGCTGATATTGTTACAAAAATGCAGATATATTTTTTGGTTATCAAATTTTCCAAATATTTTTTGTTAAAGCATTGGGAATAAAAAAAAGATTCGATAGCTTTGCGCCCTCAAAAAAATATAAATAGGTGGACGAGTTCCGCCGCTCAACTTTAATAAGTTAATAAACAATGGCAGTAAAAATCAGATTAGCTCGCAGAGGCCGTAAAAAATTGGCTATATTCGATGTAGTAGTTGCTGACGCTCGCGCTCCACGCGATGGTCGTTTCATCGAGAAAATTGGTATCTACAACCCAAATACCAACCCTGCATCTATCGAGCTTAACGAAGAAAAAGCCTTCCAATGGGTAATGAATGGTGCACAACCTTCTGACACTGTACGTGCTATGTTGTCATACAAAGGCGTATTGTTGCGTCGCCACCTTCAAATTGGTGTAATTAAAGGTGCTGTAACTCAAGAACAAGCTGACGCGAAATTCGCTGAGTGGAAAGCTAAGAAAGAAAACAAAATCGCTGGCAAAGTGGACAACTTGGCTCAAAGCAAAGCAGACGCGCAAAAAGCTCGTTTGGCTGCTGAAGCTAAAGTTCGTGAAGCTCGTGCTGAAGCGTTGCGTGCAAAAGCGGAAGCTGCTGCCGCCGCAGCCGCTGCTCCTGCCGAAGAAGCTCCTGCTTCTGACGAGGCTGCTGCTGCCGAATAATCCTAACGCATTCATTTGCAACACACACACAGAGTAGCCCCACAAAGGCTGCTCTTGTTGTGTAATCGTATTTCTTAAAATCTATTTCCTTCACACAGATTGCAACCCCAATGACCAAAGACGATTGTTTTTTGCTCGGCTACGTTGAGAAAACACACGGTATTCACGGCGAAATTGTCATGGTATTCGATGTGGATTTCCCCGAAGATTACGAGGATTTAGAATCGATATTTTTGGAAGTAAAAGGCCGTTTGGTTCCTTACTTCATTGAGTCGTTGAGGCTGCGCGGCAACAAAGCCATTGTGCAACTGGAAGATGTCAATACCGTAGAAAAAGCCGCGCTGCTGAAAAGCTGCGAACTTTATTTGCCCGAAGAAGCATTAGAGCCTTTGGACGAAGACCAGTTTTATTTTCACGAAATAATTGGTTATCAGGTAATTGACAAACTAAAAGGTGTACTGGGAAAAGTTACTGCCGTCTATGAACTTCCGCAACAACATTTGTTGGCGATGGATTATCAGGACGTGGAAGTACTCATTCCGCTTACAGACGCAATCGTGTTGGCAGTGGACAAAGAAAACGCACAGGTGCAAACCCAATTGCCCGACGGACTACTGGAAATTTACTTAGAAGAAAAACCAAACCGTGAGAATTGATATAATCACTTGTGTACCGCAATTGCTTGCCAGTCCTTTTGACCATTCGATCGTCAAGAGAGCAAAGGACAAAGGTTTGGCCAGCATCAATGTTATTGATTTGCGCGATTACACGACTTACGCACACGGACAACTCGACGATTATGCCTACGGTGGCGGTGCTGGAATGGTGCTTATGCCCGAACCCATAGCCAACTGCATTATGTCTTTGCAAAGTGAGCGTAAATACGATGCAATAATGTACATGACTCCTGACGGAGAACAATTTTCGCAGTCGATAGCCAACCGCTATTCGATGGTGGAAAATATCATGATTTTGTGCGGCCACTACAAAGGCGTGGACGAGCGAATCAGACAAAAATTTATTACGCACGAAATCAGCATAGGCGATTATGTGCTTTCGGGTGGTGAATTGGCCGCCGCAGTCGTTGCAGACGCGTTGGTCAGGCTTATTCCCAATGTCCTTTCGGACGAAACCTCTGCGCTAACCGATTCGTTTCAGGACGGTTTGTTAGCTCCGCCCGTTTATACGCGGCCAGAAGTTTATGAAGGAATGAGTGTTCCGCAGGTGCTTTTGTCGGGCAACCACAAGGCCATTGAGCAGTGGCGCAACGACCAAGCCATCGAGCGAACCAAAACACGCCGACCCGACTTATATCAAAAACTATTGGGCTCATAATGAACGGTGTTCTTTTTTGATTGACGCGCCGGTCCGCTTATCCAGCTTTTATTTTATTCAAAATTTTTCTAATAACGCATTATTTTAACATCATTAATAACATGAGCGAGTTAATCAAAATCGTAGAAAGAGCGTTCAACACAGACCGTCGTGCTGAATTGCCTGCATTTAAGGCTGGTGATACTATCAATGTTCACGTAAAAATCAGCGAAGGTAACAAGGAGCGTATCCAACAGTTCCAAGGTGTTGTAATCCAACGCAAAAACCCTAACACTAACGGCGAAACTTTCACAGTTCGTAAAGTGTCTAACGGTATTGGCGTGGAGCGTATCTTCCCAATCATTTCACCTGCTATCGACAAAATCGAAATCGTACGTCGTGGTGCAGTACGTCGCGCACGTTTGTACTACCTACGCGGCTTGTCTGGCAAAGCAGCTCGTATCAAAGAAAAAAGATAATAAGCCCTCAAGGGTCGTTATTATTGACGATACAAAAAAGCGGTACTTACTACAAGTGCCGCTTTTTTTGTGCCTTTATTCCAAAATCAATATTTGTATTTTATCTTGAATACCCGTTCCACGTATTGTTGTGTTGGAGGCAACAAAAAAACCTTAATCCAAAGGACTAAGGTTTTTCTTTTTTTCCATATACTCTCTAATTATCTGTTAAAAACTACACCTTAAAATCAATAAAGATTTTGTTGTCATAGCCTTTAATTTTAATACTTCAAATATAGTATGAATTTTGAATTTTAATACTTTTTAGGGTTGGACAAACATAGGACAACTACAAAAGTTTAAATTATAGTCAAACAAAATCAAATTTGCACTAAACCAGAGGCTTCTTCTATCAAATTTGTAAAATTATCCTCTTCTGGCAAATCAAGCTTTTTACGCAAGCGATACCTACTTTTATGTACAGCATCCAGCGAAACGCCCAAGGCTGATGCAATTTCTTTTCCACTATATTGTAGCTTGGTCAGTACCAACAAACGGGTTTCGGCAGGCGTAACCTGTGGGTATTTTTTTTGTAAATTTTGAAGAAACGACGGATGCACTTTTTCAAATGCTTTGCTAAACAATACCCAATCTTGTTGTGTTACGAAAGATGGTTCTTCTAGCTGTTGTAATGCAGCATCATAATCTTCTTGCTGCTGAATGGACTTAAGCGAGAGGAGTTCTTGTTGAAAATGCTTGATAAGTTTATTCTTCTGATTGATGTTTTGTCTGAACGAATGCAATTCTAATAATGCCTCTTGCCTTTCGTGTTCCAGCTGCGATTGTTGGAGTGCCAGCAAACCCTGCTGGCGTTGGGCGTTAAGGCGCATCGTCCGAAACACAAAAACAGCCAACACCAATATAGCCAACATCGCAAAAAGCAGAAAATTACGTTGTAGTGTGGCGTATTCTTTTTCTTGCTCCAATATTTTGAGTGCCGCTTCCTTTTGTTTCTCCTCATAAGCCTGCGCCTTTTCCCCGATATTTCGCCGCTGGGCAGCCAAAGACAAGCTATCGGCAAGACTGTCGGCCACAATACGAACCTCCAACGCCTTTTTATAGTCTTTTATCTCGTACAGATATGCCGAATGTTGTTGTAAAAGCTTGTATAAATACTCTCTATTATTGCATGACTTGCTCCAATATAAGCCCCAATCCAAGTATTTTTTTTCTTTATCCAAACGATGAAGTTTCTTGCTAATTTCAACTAAGGTTCTGAGCGTATTTACGGCACTGCATATCTCTTTATAGCGGATAGAATACTGATAATCAATCAACAAACATTTTTCAGCCTCCTCCAATCGCCCTAAGGTATAATATTCCTCCCCAATATTGCCATTGAGTAAGCCTACCCATACACTATCGCGAGGCCTGACGATAAGTGGTTCTATTTTTTCAAAAGCATGAATCGCATCTTCATGTTTTTGAAGCCTACTCAAACACAATCCCACATCATTATAATAATTGATTTTATACCAATTCCACGGGTCTTTATCCATGTATTTGGCCGCACGTTGCAAATAATCCAACGCCACAGGATACTCTTTCATTCTCAAATAAAAGTCGCCAATATTGACCAGTACCTGAAACGAACCAAAGGCATTATCGTAGCCAATTTTTTTATAAATAGAATCCGATTCTATGTACAACTGCTGCGCTTGCGGTTCCATGCCTTTTTCTTGCATAAAATAATGCGATGCAGCAGCCTGTAAATGAAATACATACATACTGGCCAGTTCGGGAGTCCACTTATTCGAATAAGGCTTAATATCTCGTACGGCTTTCAAAAAAATAGGCAACGATTTCGGGATATTCGGTTGAAGGCCTCCGCCATAATAGCAACCTTCCATAAATTTAGCCAAATAATGCAACTCCAAAGAAGGCTTGGTAACTTTCTCAAGGTATCGAATTTCGGCAAGTGCCTCCGCAGAATCTACATATAATATTTTGTTTTGGAAAATCCCCAACAACGAATCCATGCGCGGTTGAGCTTCATTTCTATGCCAATAATCAACTAATTGCGCCTTTGATTGAATGGAAATGAGAGAAAATAAAAATAGCAGTGTTCTAAAAAAACGTAACATAACAAACCAAGACAGTATGTATAAAAATAAGTGCAAATTAGTTAAAAAATCTAAAATACCATTATAATATCCAAAACACTGCTCTTTTTTTGTATTAACTAACGTTTCAAGTATTCCGATAACTCCCGTTTGTAAGTAATACCAATCGGGATTTTTTGCTGACCAATTACCACAAAATCTTTATCTATTTCCTGAATTTTGTCTAAAGCCACAATATACGATTTGTGAATACGCATAAACCGATGACTGGGCAAACTGCATTGAATTTCGTTGGTAGTCGAAGACACCAAATAGGTTCTATTTTTAGTAAATAATTTCACATAATTTCCGAAACTTTGCGCATAAAAGATATCGTCTAAGGCCAATTCTACCATGATGCCATCTACTTTTATGGAAATGACGCTGATATTTTCATCTATATTTTGCAAAGTTTCTTGTCCATACATCGAAAAAAACCTATCCACCGATTTCAGAAAACGAGGGAAATAAATGGGCTTTAGCAAATAATCAATGACACCATATTCGTAGCTTTCTAACGCAAATTCAGAATAGGCCGTCGTAAGAATTGTTTTGGGTGGTGCAGGCAATATTTTGAGCAAATCTAATCCCGTAATTTCGGGCATATCTATATCCAAAAACAATAAATCAACTTTATTATCTCGCAAATAATTAAGCGCATCCACACCATTAAAAAACTGGCTTGCCAGTTCCAATTGTGGGCTTTTTTTGATATAATTAATGAGTACATAATGCGCAGCTGGCTCATCATCTACAATAATACATTTGCGGACGGTATTCATTACGCTAACTGAATTTCTAATTGTACATCAAATATATCTGCCGAAGGTTTTATATCTAATTGGTAGCGATTCGGATAAATAATATTTAAACGCTGTTTGGTATTTACAATCCCAATTTTTGTAGAAATAATTTCTTTTTTCTTTTTGGGAATTGAATTAATAACGCGCAAAATAAGTGTATTATCTTTCACCAAAAGAGAAATTTTAACAAAGCAATCTTTGATGCTACACGCGCCATGTTTGAAAGCATTTTCGATAAAAGTAATCAGCAACATGGGGGCTATCTGATAGTTTTTTTCTGGGTCAATATCAAAGTTTACATCAATGGCACAACGGTAGCCAACTCGCTCTTTTTCAAGCTCTATGTAACTGTTCAAGAAGGTTACTTCATCTTCCAGCGATACATATTCTTTGGCCGAGTTTTCGACCTGATAGCGCATCAGTTGCGAAACTTGCATAATCATATCCGAAGTGCGTTCGGGGTATTGCAAACTGATGCCATACAGCGTATTGAAAGTATTAAAAAGAAAATGCGGATTTAATTGGCCTTTCAGCGTATTGAGTTGCACCTCATTAGAAATTAATTTCATGCTGGAATTGCGTTTTTGCTCCCTGTAATAGGCCAAAATTTGCAAAGCTCCCAAAATACAAAGCAGCGTACCCGCCAACGAAGCCAATTGAAATTGATACGTTTTTTGGTGCGAAGATTTATATAAAAAACAATTTTTGTAGAGTATTTCGGTAGAAACTTCGTACAAAATTCCCGAAAAAATAAGCATGGCCACAATCGTAAGTAAAAAATATAATAATGGCTTTTGTTCTTTCCACAAAAAAGGTAAAATAAAATGTCTATTAAATTGAGCGTGTCCGTACAAAATAGAGAAATAAACGACACCCGAAAAAAAGCCTTTCCAACTTAAAATAAAAATCCAATCGTTGAGCGTAAATAGCACAAAAGAGAATATTAAAATAAATATCTCTTGCAACAACTCATTGTCTATGACGTACTTAAATTTCATATCGTTTGTATAGTATATATCGTTTTGAAAAAAGACAGTTAATTGTGATGCGGTGCGCTGGTGTGTGGCCAAAATCAAAGTCTATTTTTAGCCCAAAAACCAAATTAATCAAATTTTAATATTGGACATTGCACTAAAAATAAAGCACACTTGTTGGTAACTAGCAGCTAAAATTAGGGCTCTATTATTTGCAAAGAAAGCATATAGGCATAGACTTTACGGCGTATAAATGACGAATTGAATTCATCATTTTATTAGCTGCATTTATCACTAAAAACACTCCTATACGCGCCAAGACGTTTATGTTTGTAGTTATATCAATCAATCAACAATTATGGAATTTAAAAGACTTATCTTTTTTGTCAATTTCTTATTATTCTATCAGAGTTTTGGGCAAACGCTATCGCTCAAAGAAGCCGTAGAAACTGGCGTGGCCAACTACGGAACCATCAAAGCCAAAGGCAAATACTGGGAAGCGGCCAACGAAACCGTAAAGCAAGTGCAGCGCGATTATTTACCCAACCTGACGCTCTCTTTACAGCAAGATTATGGCACGGTAAACGGACAAAACGGCCCACTGTATGGGTTTGGCGGCTTTGGCGTTTCCTCGTCGGGCTTGCCGCTGCCCCACCAAAACTGGAACGCCGCGTTCGGGGCACTTTACCTTACCAACGTGAATTGGGAGTTTTTTACTTTCGGAAAAATAAAGCAAAGAATTAACCTATCCAAAGCCGATGCCAGCCGCTACGAGAAAGATTTGGAACAAGAAAAATTTCAGCATAAAATCAGAATTGCAGCCGCTTACCTTAATCTTTTGGCCAGCCAACGCATGATTATTTCTCAACAAAAGAATTTAGACAGAGCGGAAATATTTTATAAAACAACTGCCCAAAAAGCGAAAAATGGCCTCAATGCGGGTGTAGATTCTACGCTTGCCGCCGCGGAAGTATCGAAAGCTAAAATTTTATTAAATCAGATAAAAGACCAAAACAAAGAACTCAACAACAAGCTCATTGCCCTGATGGGCGTAGAAGTGCGCGATTTGGTGTTGGATACGACCTTTGTGAAGAAAACGCCCAAATCGGCCTACCCGACGGCAGCCAGCAGCGACACGCTCAATCCTATTTTGCAATTTTACAAAAGCCGCATCAGCTTTGGCAAACAACAACTAAAGTCTTCAGAAACAGAATATTATCCGAGTCTTAGCCTTGTGGGAATCTATCAAACACGGGCTTCGGGTTTTAATGCCGATTATGCCAGCAACCAAAATTCGTTCACGCGCAACTATCTGGACGGCATCAGCCCCAATCGCCAGAATTATTTGTTGGGTATGGGACTCAACTGGAATCTGACCACTATCGCCAAAGTAAACAAAAAGGTAAGTGCCCAAAAACTGTTGGTAGAAGGCCTGCAAAGCGAATACGACGTAGTAGAACAGCAACTCAAAACGCAGTCGGATGCGGCAGATACCAAAATCAAGTTGGCCATCGAAAATGCGCAAGAAGCACCTAAGCAAGTAGCCGCCGCCCAACAAGCCTACACCCAAAAAACGGCTTTGTACAAAAACGGTTTGGCGGATTTGGTGGCTGTTACCCAGACGTTTTACACGCTCAACCGCGCCGAAATTGACCAAGACATTATCTTGACCAACATTTGGCAATCGCTGTTACTCAAGGCGGCGGCAACAGGCGATTTTGACTTTTTTATGAATGAATTTTAAGAATAACCAGCTATGAATTTAATACGTTTCGCACTTCGCAAACCCATATCCATTTTGGTGTTGGTGGCGGGTCTCGTTTTCTTCGGAATTGGAGCCGTCCAAAGCATCAAGGTAGATATTTTGCCTAAAATGAACTTGCCAGTAATTTACTTGGCGCACCCGTTTGGCGGCTACACCCCCGACCAAATGGAGTCTTATTTTGCCAAAAACTATGTAAACATCATGTTGTTTGCCAATGGCGTAAAATCCATTGAAACCAAAAACATTCAGGGGCTTACGCTCATGAAAGTTAGCTATTACGAAAATACGAATATGGCGCAAGCTGCCGCCGAACTCGCCGCCTTAGCCAACAGGATTCAGGCGGGCTTCCCTCCTGGTTCGCAACCGCCTTTTATTATTCGTTTTGATGCTTCGTCTTTACCTGTCGGGCAATTGGTTTTGAGCAGTAAAACCCGCACCAACAACGAGTTACAGGATTTGGCCAACGTATATGTACGTGCTTCGTTTACGTCCATTCCGGGGCTGTTGTCGCCGCCGCCTTTTGGTGGTAGCCCGCGCACAATCGAGATAAACGTAAACCCCGACGCACTCCGCGCACACAACCTCACGCCCGACCAAATCGTAGAAGCTATTCGCCTCAACAACCAAACCGCACCGTCTGGGAACGTCCGCATCGGGGATTTGAACTACATCACGCCCACCAACAACACCATCAAAAGTGTAAAAGATTTTGAGAAAATACCTTTGTTTAAAGGCGGTGTGAGCAACCTATATTTGGGCGATGTGGCCAACGTAAAAGACGGCGCAGACATTACGGCAGGTTATGCCCTCGTCAATGGCAAACGCTCTGTATATGTGAGCATTGCCAAAGCGGGCGACGCTTCCACTTGGGACGTAGTGAAAAACCTAAAAGCGCAATTACCCAAAATACAAAGCACCTTGCCCGAAGACGTGAGTATTTCGTATGAGTTTGACCAGTCCGTACACGTAATCAACGCCGTAAAAAGTTTGGTAACGGAAGGGGTCATCGGGGCGATACTCACTGGCCTAATGGTGTTGCTCTTTTTGGGTGACCGACGCGCCGCCCTCATCGTGATTATGACCATTCCGATTTCCATTATTTCGGGGGTTTTGTTTCTCAAATTGTTTGGTCAAACCATCAACCTCATGTCTTTGAGCGGTTTGGCTCTGGCCATCGGAATTCTGGTAGATGAAAGTACCGTAACCATCGAAAACATTCACCAACATTTCGACATGGGCAAACCAAAAGCCTTGGCCATTTGGGACGCTTGTAAAGAAATCGCCTTGCCCAAATTGCTGATTCTATTGTGTATTTTGGCCGTGTTTGCTCCCGCCTTCACGATGGCAGGCATACCAGGCGCGTTGTTTTTGCCGTTGGCCTTAGCCATTGGCTTTTCGATGGTGTTTTCGTTTCTTTTATCTCAAACTTTTGTGCCCATTATGGCCAATTGGTTGATGAAAAGCCATGCAGAACACGCGCCGCACCACCCAGCCGCCGCAGGCCACGAAAAAGAAGAGCTAAGCCACCGCGAAGACCTCAACAACGACGGAAAACTCAGTGGATTTGAGCGTTTCCGTGTGCGTTTCATGGCCTTTATTGGACGTTTATTTTCTTACAAAAAACCCATTACGATTGCCTATTTGCTGGCAGCCAGTACGGTAGTTGTGTTGTTGTTGAGCCATATCGGACAAGACGTTTTCCCGAAAGTAAATTCAAGCCAGTTCCAAATGCGCCTGCGTGCGCCCAACGGAACACGCCTCGAACGCACCGAAGAACACGCCCTCACCGCCCTGAAAGAATTAGAAAAAATGATTGGCAAAGAACATATTGCCATTTCGTCGGTGTACGTGGGACAGCACCCAAGTTTGTTTTCCGTTTCGCCTATTTATTTGTTCACGGCAGGGCCGCACGAAGCTGTTTTCCAAATTGGTTTGCAAGACTACCATACCGACATGGACAACTTCAAAGACGAATTTAGAAAGCGTTTGGCCAAAGCATTACCCAACGATAAAGTTTCTTTTGAGCCTATCGAACTGACCGACAAAGTATTGAGTCAAGGTTCGCCTACGCCTATCGAAATTCGAATTGCGGGCAAAAACAAAAACCTTAATGAGCAATACGCCAACAAACTCATTGCCAAGCTCAACGAAACGGCTTTTTTCAGAGACGTGCAAATCGGCCAACCTATCAAATATCCTGCGCTCAACATCGACATAGACCGTACACGCGCCGCGCAATTGGGCGTGGACATGAACGACGTTTCGCGTTCGCTGATTGCCTCTACGTCTTCATCTCGTTACACCGAAAAAAACACTTGGATTGACGAGAAAGCAGGTCTTTCGTACAACGTGCAAGTACAAGTCCCACTCGACCAAATGAACACGGAAAACGACATCAAGGAAGTGCCTTTGCTCAAAAATGCGACACGCCCAGTGCTTAGCGACGTGGCCACGCTCACGCCCTCGTACACGCACGGCGAAAACGACAACTTAGGTGCAATGCCCTACATTTCCGTAACTGCCAACATTCACCATACGGATTTGGGAACAGCCAACCAAGCCGTTAAAACGGCTATCAATTCACTTGGCGAGCTGCCTCGCGGTTTGTTTATGGAACCTATCGGCCTTACAAAAGTGCTTTCCGAAACAATGGGCAGCCTCGAATCGGGTCTTTTGGTGGCGATTGTGGTTATTTTCTTGATGCTTTCGGCTAATTTCCAATCCTTCAAACTCTCGCTGGTAATCTTGACCACCGTGCCCGCCGTAGTGTTGGGAGCTTTGCTCATGCTGTTGCTGACAGGTTCTACGCTTAACTTGCAGTCTTACATGGGTATTATCATGTCTGTGGGGGTTTCCATTGCCAATGCCGTGTTGTTGGTAACCAATGCCGAACAACTCCGCAAAGTAAACGGCGACGCGCTGGAGTCGGCACGCGAAGCGGCTTCGTTGCGTTTACGCCCTATCATTATGACCAGTATCGCCATGATTGTGGGTATGTTGCCGATGGCCATCGGGCACGGCGAAGCTGGCGAACAAACTTCCCCGCTGGGACGTGCCGTAATCGGCGGACTGCTGTTCTCGACTTTTACCGTACTCATTGTTTTGCCTGTGATTTTTGCTTGGATGATGGATAAAAACTCTACTCAATCCGTGTCTTTAGACCCCGAAGACGAAGAAAGCAAACATTATGTACCATCATCTTTCCAACCAACAAAATGAAAAATACAACCCTAAAAATAACAATGGCCGCAGCGTCTTTCCTTTGGGTGAGCTGTGCCGAACAAAAGCCAGCCCAAAAAGCCGAGACAAGCGAAAAAGCCAGCATCGAAACCTTCAAAATTGCCAGAGAAAAACTCTCTACGGAGTTGCGACTTCCCGCCGAACTCACAGGTTTTCAGGAGGTAAATATTTATGCTAAAATCAGCAGCTTTGTAAAAGAACTCAAAGTGGATATTGGCTCTACCGTCAAAAAAGGGCAATTGCTCATGGTGCTGGAAGCTCCCGAAACCAGTTCGCAATTGTCGGCGGCCAAATCGCGCCTACATTCCCAAGAAGCCGTGTACATGGCCAGCAACGGCACTTACAACCGCCTTTTGGAGGCCAGCAAAACCGAAGGAACGGTTTCTAAAAATGAATTAGACGTGGCCGAAAGCAAGAAAAACGCCGATTTCGCACAGCTCCAAGCCGCCAAAGCCGCCTATCAGGAAATCCAAAACCTGATAAGCTATTTGCAAATTCACGCGCCTTTTGATGGCGTGGTAGCGGCCAGAAACGTAAACATTGGGGCGTATGTTGGCCCTGCGGGAAAAGGTTCGGATTTGCCGCTTTTGGTGGTACAACAACAAAACAAATTGCGTTTGGCGGTATATGTGCCCGAACTTTACACGGGTTACCTTAGCATCGGCGATGAGCTTTCTTTTAGCGTAAAATCTTTGTTGGGGAAAAAATTCAAAGCCAAAATAGCCCGTAAAGCAGGCGCATTGGACAGCCGTTTGCGTTCCGAACGCGTCGAAATGGACGTGTACAACGAATCCAAACTGCTTTTGCCGGGAATGGTGGCCGAAGTGTTATTGCCACTCAATGCCAAAGACAGCACTTTTGTAGTGCCAAAATCCGCGTTGGTGGCGTCCAGCGAAGGCAATTTTGTATTGCAAGTCGAAAACAACCAAACCAAACGCACGCACATCCAGAAAGGCCGCGAGTTTGCCGACAAAGTGGAAGTATTTGGCGAGCTAACGCCTTCGGCTGTTTTGGTCAAAAACGCCTCCGAAGAAATCAAGGACGGCACGGCAGTGAAATAAACAAACTCCCGTCCTCACTTATATTTCTCAATAAACAGGCAGAGCCGCAACAAGTTGCGGCTCTGCCTGTTTGTAATTCATTGACCACAGAATAAAATATAAATATTATTTGCAAACATCGTTCGAGTTTAGGATTTTGCAAAGGAATAGCAAGTAAGGTGCTTGTTTGGTGCAATGAGATTCGTTTGGACGGATGTTATGAACCATACCAAGAGAAACCGTATAATTAATGGAAGTTAAGAAAAAGAAAATATCACCAGAAGCAATCTCAGCAGTTAAAGAAGCCTTATCTGTCATCTATTGGAAAAAAGATGATTTACAACAGTTTGTAAAGCTAACTATAGACAATCCCGCAATTGTTTCAACAATAAATTGGTCAGCCACAAAAAGAGGGATTGTAAATGAACTTCTTACACGAATGACTAACCGCATTGATATTTACGAATCTGATTTAATGAATCTAATTTTAGCCGTAACTGATTTTAATGACTTCGGAAATTTGACTTACTGGGACGAGGACGGAACAAAAACAAAAAGGGCTAAAGATGCAGTAAATAGATTGAGAACGTTAAGTAAAGGTTTCATTCAAATTACTAAAGAGCAAGAAGAAGCTAAAGTTAGGAAAGCTAAAGCAGAACTGAAAACAAAAAAGGCTTTATCACTTGAACTAGAGCTTTTTCAACTCAAAGATGAATTCAATACAATAGCCGTTAATAAAAATTTTAATCAACGAGGATTTCAGCTTGAGAAATTTTTATACAAGCTTTTTCTTCTATTTGACCTTGAACCTAAAGGTTCATTCAAAATTCATGGCGAACAAATCGACGGAGCATTTACTTTTCAGAATACAGATTATTTATTGGAAGCTAAATGGGCAACCGAAGTTAACAGAAGTGATTTAGCTACATTCTGTTTTAAAGTCGAAACGAAATTCAAAAATGCAGCTGGATTATTAATATCAATTGATGGAATTACCAAAGAAGCAATTTCAACTGATTTCAAATCTATAATAATTATGGATGGAATTGATTTGCTTGCAGTGCTTGAAAATAGAATTACATTAACCGATTTATTGTTTAAAAAGCGCAGAAAGGCAAGCGAAACAGGAAACATTTATATGAATTTCAACGAGCTCTTTAAATAGGTGCAGCTCATAACATACGTTTGGCGAGTTTTTCAGTAAAATCACGTTCAGTGTTCCCCCATGGCCTGTATCTCGCAGGCCATTTTTTATTCCCTCGCCGCTGGGCTATGGTTTTTGTTAGTAGATACGCACGGTTGTGCGTATCCTTAAATCCGCAATTCCTATTAAAGTCCTCCCCTTGGGGAGGATTTAGGAGGGGTTTGAATATTTATCCTTCCCCTCCCGTGGTCTGTGTCCTCACAAACCACATATCCAACCTGCAACTTCTGTTAAAGTCCTCTCCAAGGGGAGGATTTAGGAAGGGTTTGAATATTTTCTTCCCGCGACTCCTGTTATCCAACCTGCAATTCCTGTTAAAGTCCTCCCCTTGGGGAGGATTTAGGAAGGGTTTGAATATTTCACCCCTGCAATTCCTGTTCAAGTCCTCCTTAGAGGGGGTTTTCATTCAACAAAAAAGCCACCCTAATCGCTTCGGACGAGGCTGGCTACCACTTAAATATATCTCCTAAAGAAAAACTATAAATTGCCTTGTTGTTCCATTTCTCGGATTTTCACTTGCCAGTGTTGTATGTCGGATTTGGTTTTCAGGATTCGGGTCGTAAGGCTAAACACCAGCAAAACAATCTGAACCCCAAACGTTACACCCGTCAGCGAGCTGGTCAGCACGCCCATCAGCGTAATGAAGACAAGCAAAGCGGCAATCAGCAACGTAATGTATTTGTGCTTGAGACCAGTTACCAAAAACAAATGATGCAAATGTGTTTTGTCGGCAGCAAAAGGGCTTTTTCCTCTTCTAATTCTATTTTTAAACACCCGCAGCGCATCGAGTACGGGCAAAGCCATTACCGCAAACACACCGCCGTACATAATATCAGGCCTTGCGGCTTGTTCGGCTTTTTGTAGCAACGCAATGGCCAACACCACCATCACAAAACCCAGCACCAACGACCCCGCATCACCCATAAATATTTTACGGGTTTTGGAAAAATTGTAGTACAAAAATCCAACCAACGCGCCCATAATCGACATACAAATCAACATGATATTGAGCAAGTTGAGCATATACGCAAACGCTCCGAGCATGGCCAGCGTAAAAATGGCAATGGACGCGGCCAAACCGTCTATTCCGTCCATGAGATTAAAGGCATTAACCACACCTGCCACCACCACAATCGTAAGGGCATATTCCAACCAATGCGGAATGGCATAAATTCCAAACACGCCCAAAAGTGTATCTATATAAAAACCTTGCAGGTAAATATAATGCGCTAACGTGAGTTGTATCAGCAATTTAAGCGAAGCACCCAAGTCCCATTTGTCGTCGGCCACGCCCATAATGAGCAGCACCGTCGCCCCCAAATAGATGCTGACGTATTCGCCCAAATGAAACCCGTGAAACATGGCAAACGTCAGAGCCAAACTCACCGCCACAAATACGGCAATCCCTCCCACCAACGGCACGGGTTGCCTGTGTACTTTGCGGCCATTGGGAATGTCCGTTAGGTTTACTTTCAGAGCCACAGCCCGAATCATGGGCAAAATCAAGAGAATAATCAATAAGGATAAGAGCGGGATAAGAAACATTAGTTGGTTCATGGCCGTAAGTGGTTTAGAAATTATCAAGGGTTTTGAGATGTGCGCAGCCATTATCCAAAAGTTGCGAATACTGCATGGCACTGGCCGCAGGCAATACCGTTGGCTTTTCTTTTTGGCTAAGAGCCTGTTCCACAAGACGTTCGTATTTGTCGGAAATCGTGCCCCACGTGTAGCGGCGTTTGGCGATTTGCCCCATCACCTCACCCAACTGCGCGAGCATATCGGCTTCTACGCTTTCGAGCAAGCCCATCAAATCGTCCAAATCTCTGAAATACAAGGCTTTGTTTTCGGTTGTTACGCGGTTGTACGACACGCCGAAAGCCATCACAGGCAAACCCAAATACATGGCTTCCACTAACGACGGATTCGTTCCGCCTGCCGAATGTCCGTGCACATACAACGCCGCATTGCCGCGCAATACGTCCAGTTTGGCTTGGTTGTAAATGGGGTCAAGAATAAAAATATTAGCGTGGTGTTTATATTGGACTTTCAGATTTTGGCCGTATTCGCTTTTATCCCAATTGCCTACAATCACCAGCGGCAATTTACGGGTTCTGGAAAAAGCCTCCAGTACAATGTGTACGTTATTTTCGGGTTCTATTCTACAAACCTTAAAGGCGTAAGATTGATTGACAAACGGATATTGTTTGCGCGTTTCTTCGTCTAATGGCAACTTGAGTGTGTGGTCTGCGCCGTACTCAATAATGCGGCTCAACGAACCGTAACGTTCTGCTGTATAGTCTTGTATGGCTTCGTTGTCGGAAATATCTATGTGCGAAAAACGCACCGCCAACGACTCCGCCCAGAACAAATACAACTTGGCCAAATTGCTCCATTTATCGCGTTTCCATTCGATGCCATCAATGGAAATTATTATTTTTTTGTTGGTGAATAGCTTCACAAAAGGCAGTATCCAAGCTCCCGCCACGCCCAAAATCAAGAGCACGTCCGCATAAAACAAACTATGCAAAATCGAAAGCGTATCGTACGGAATGCTTTGTACGCCGTTGGCATCAAGTGGCAAATATTGTAAGCGTGCACCTTTGTAATAGCGCAGGCGTTTTTCTTTTGGATATTTTTTGCCCGAACAATAAACCGTAATGTCGTAACGGTCGCTTAGATTTTCGACAAGATGTTCGGCGAGTGTTTCAAAACCGCCGTAGTTGGCTGGCAATCCTACCGTCCCGATAATGGCCAACTTGTTTTTTTGTTCCTTTTTCATGGTTTTTCGCTTTTCAGATAAATGTAACCAAATGCGTACCAAAACGAATACAACACTGAAAATCAATAGCTTATAATAAAAAAAGAATCGAAGTATTTCCATATTTCGGAAGTTTGGGTTTGGTTTGGAAAAATTTTAGAACAGCGACAAAATTTTGGTCTGAAACGTCTGGCTACTAAACATTTGCAATTGCTCTTTGGCTTTGGCCGAAAACGACAAATAAGCGTCGCGGTTGTCCAAGAGTTTATGCAAACATTTATTGACGCTGTCCGTGTCGCGGCAATCGGCCAAAAAGCCCGTTTCGCCATCGCGTACCACTTCCGTAATGCCACCGACAGGCGGCACGATGGCAGGCAAACCATAAGCCATTCCTTCCAAAACAGTCATGCCGAAGGTTTCGACCCAAGCATCAGGGCGCGAAAGATTCAGTATCACATCGGCCCATTGGTAATGCGGGTGCATATCCGATTGCGCGGCCAAAATTTCCACGTTGGGCGGTAAAATGCAGTTTTTGAAAAAAGATTTAATCTTTGGTTCGGAGGCATTGAGCACCAACCGAAATTTTAGATTTCTGTTTTTTTCGGCCAATTTCATAAACTCAAAAATGCCTTTGTAAATTTTGAGAGAACAGGCCATTAATACATGTTTCATAGCGGTTGGCTTGTCAAATTCGGCGGCTTTTTGGGCAAAATGCTCATCCAACGAATTGTAAATCAAATAGCTATTCACTTGTTGTATTTTGTGGGCTTCTTTCACAAAATCTGAAACATTCACAATTTCGGAAGCCATCTTTTTGGCCACACCTACCAAAAAATCGCGCAATAAGGGCGGGCTAATACTGCTTTCGTGTACGTGATACACCACGCGGCAACCACGCAAACGCGCTGCCAATGCCGCGCCATACGGCAACAGCGTATTAATGTAAACGGTATCTTTTTTATCCAAAAAAAAGACCAAGTACACGAACAAAATCATTTGGGTGAGTGTATAGAAAAATAAACGAAAAATTGGATTTGCATCATAGTGATACCATACATTTACTTTCTTAACACCCTGAATATCTGTAAGAAAACCTTTGTTATTGAACGACGAAAACAAATAAACTTGGTGCTGATTGTCCGCCAAAACGCGCAGAGCTTGCGCCAGAATTTTGGGGCTGCCGCTAAAATCGTTTAGCAAATGGCAGGCAATAATACGTGGTTGCATAGGAGTAATAGTAGTGGTGATGGAAAAAATTATTATTTAAAGTTTTTCGTAAATTTCTTGTAACTGCCTGCCGCGCACGTCCCAATGAAAGTGGTTTTCAAAGCGTTTGCGAGCCGCCAAGCGCATGGCTTTTCTTTTGTCGGGGCGTACAAAAAGCGTGGTTAGTGCGTTGCCCAATTTTTCGACAGTGCTCTCATAGCTACTAATCGGCACGGCAATTCCGCAAGTCCCGTCGATAAATTCGCCCGGCCCGTCGTTGTCCAGACACACCACAGGCAACCCAAACGACAAGGCTTCGGCTACCACCATGCCCGCGCCCTCGTGCGAAGGGAACAAAAACACAGAGGCCATTTTCATCATTTCCAGCAGTTCTTGGCGGTCTATCCAAGAGATAAACTCTACATTTTCAACTACTTGCAACGACTCGCACAAATCCATGAGGGTATGTTTTTCTTCGCCGCTGCCCACAATCTTGAATTTGCAATTGGCTCTTTGGGCGGCTGGCAACTGGTGCACAAATTGCGCAAAAGCCGCAATCGCTAAATCAAAACCTTTGAGCGGCACAAGTCGGCCTGCCGAAATAACCGTGAATTGCTCGGTGTCGGGCTGCACAGGCAACCAACCGCAATCTTGCGTAGCCACCGACGGCACTACCGAATATTTGGTTTCGGGCAACTGCAATTGCGTCGAAACGCCCGCATTCATGCACAAAATATGGTTGGAATTGGCGATGGTATCGTTGAGGCCAGTCGATGCGTTCCAAAACGATTTTTTGACAAGCCACGTAAGCTCATCTTTGAGCCAATACAAGCGCGAATAAGATTGTAAATATTGAAACGGAATGCGGTTGTGATGGCCAATTGGTCCCCAAACAAACGGCTTTCCGAATTGCCACAAATACGAGGGAGTCCAGTCGTTATGAAAGTTCAGATTATGTACAATATCAAACTGAATATTTTGTTTGCGAATAAAATTAATAACGCCTTTTTGCCACATCAAATAATAAATCATGGCACCTCTGCTACCTTTTTTCCAAAAACGCGCCCAAGCTGGCAAATCGAAATACAAAAACTGAATATTTTGGTAAAAGTCAGCGGGATTTTCGCGCATAAATTTATCAATATATGGGCGATTATTTTCGCGAGTAATCGCAATTACACGGCTGAAACGTGCCATTTGTGCCACAAAATTCCAGCCCATTCCATCTTCAGAACCTTTGTAAGGATTGATGGCGTATGCAGTTGCTAATATGGTTTTCATGGTTTGAGTGTGTTTTGTTAGTAGTCAATAGATTTAAAATACAAACCGTATATCATTTTATTTAATCCATTGGTATATATTCGGCGTTTCGAGTTTTGAGCAAACGCGCTGGCACGCCACCAATTACGCTATTGTCAGGGAAAGATTTGGTAACCACCGCCCCCGCCGCAATCACGCAGCCGTTACCGATGCGCACGCCGTCCAGAACCGTTACTTTACTGCCAATCCAGCAATTTTTCCCGATTCGGATACCTTGCCGCGTTACGCCCTGAAAGCGTATGGCCGCGTCAGGGTCGTCGATGATGTGGTTTTCGGGGTGGCAACTAAAGTACTGACCTACAATGGTTTCTGCGCCAATTTCCAAGCCACCAGCACCGCCCAGATACGCAAACTCGCCAATGCCGACGTTGTCGCCGATGCGGATAAACTCGCCAATGTGGTTGAGCGTCGTGGAAACTACCAGCCTGCTATACGCCCCAATGCTCACGTTATCGCCGAGCTTGATGCCCTCCACGCCCAAGGCGCGTAAGTAAACGCCATCGCCCAATTTCATGAATTTGCCAAACTGAATCCCCGCCAAATTGAAGAACTTTACGCCCTTGCCCAACAAGGCCATTTTTGGATTTCGGAGATAAAAACACAGTATGCAACCTCTCCTAAAATTCGCGATTTGTTCCCAAATAAATGCTAAAAGCATTGCACCCGAAAGGTGGGCATCAAAACGAAACTTCGGGTTTCTTTTTCTGATAATATATTCTAATAAGCGTGTCATGGTTTTCGGTTGTTTTTGTTCAATAAAAAATTAATAAGCAAGATTTTTAATTTCGCCCGAAATATGTTGCAAAGTATGGGGCAAATGATTGTTTTCTAAAGCAATATATTTTGCATTTTTATCTTTAGAAAGCGACTCAAATAGTCCCAAATAATCGGAAGTAAGTGAGCGAATTGTATTTTCGTTTAATTCTTGTTTTCGCTTCAAAATTTCTTGTGCTTGCGCATACAAAAAGAAATTTAATTCTGGTTTTTTGAGGAAGAAATAACCCATTTTCAAAAACCATTTTGGCAAATAAATATTGCTGCGTTTGGAATCGTTGATGAAGTCGAAATAATAGCGGTCGTACAGCACAATGTAACCACGCAAAATATATTTGAAATACACCACGAATTGCCCAAACAGATAATCTATGTAGTAATAACCAAAGCGGAAAAGCGAACTAATCACGCTGGTATTTTGGCCTTGGCGCGGCAGCGTGTTGGCCGCGATTTGTTCGGCTTGGGTTTTGCCGTGTTTGTAGGCACTGAGAATCGGCAGAAACGATGGCCTGTGGCGCAACACCACTACTCTACGTCTGAATTTTTTGTCCAGCTCCTCGCGCAAATGCGCAATCACCGTCGATTTTCCTGCGCCGTCAACGCCGCTAAACGTTACCGTAAAGCCTTTGGTCGTGATGAGCCTACTGGCCACGTCCAACCAATATTGTACTTTACACAAAAACGCGCTAAAACCCTGATTATAAATACGTTTTTGCAAATAGCGTGTCAGGCGTGCAGGGTTGGCGCGATCGCCCAGATACAAGCCATAAATTTGATTGTCGAGCGAAGAGCGGCTTTTTTCCAGAAACTGACTGTAATGCAGGTATTTGAACGGGATTTGTGATTTATTTAATCCATAAAAACAACCCACAAAAACCGCCGTGTAATACGGGCTTACGTGTCGGATACCTTGCGCATCGGTGTGGGTTTTGGCCAAAACATCTCCCAGCAAGCCAAATTGTGTGTATTTGCGTCGCCATTGGTGAATAAAATCCACGTGCAAAATACCTCCGTCGCGAAGCAAAAGCGTAACGCGCGACACGGTAAAACCTTTAACCACAATGAGTTTGGCAACCAACGAATGTTTGGAGAAATACGCAAAGGCTTGCAAGGCATCAGCGCGATTCAGGCAAATATCTAAATCCGAAGTAACAGGCAAAAGCTCCACATTAGGCAATTCGAGTTTGAGTGTACCGTATTGTTTGGCCGAAAGCCAGTCGAACAAATCCCTGATAATCAACGGGCGCGTTTGGTGTTTGGCGGAAAGAATATCGCTCAAAGCATCGTTCCAAGTATTGAGCAGCCAGTTTACCTGTGTGTGCCATTGGGCTTGGGCGGCGAAAATCTCCAGTTGATTAAGTGTGTTTAGTAGCAAATACCATTTGAGTTGTTGGTCAATGGAAATTTCCATATCCCCCTGATATTCAGCATAAGTATTGTAGATTTCTTCTTTGATGGCCGCCCAGTTTTTGCGCTCAATCAAGATTCCTTTTTGAACAATAAAATGAATGAAGTCGAAGCCTTCGGGATAAGCCTTGCGGAACAGTTCCCAGTCGTACACGAACAATTTGCCTTGCGCATCCACGAACATATTCCATGGCGTAAAGTCGCCGTGCGCGTAACTTAGCATCAAGTTAGATTGCTCATTTGCAAGGTCTTTGGCCAGCGTGTTGAGTTTTTTGACAATGCCCACAGGCACTTTAGTACCGCCCAACAACTCAAGGCGACGATCCAAATTTTCGAGTTTCAAAAACTTGCTGGTGTTGGCCAAATGCACGCTTTGGTGATGCAACTCCTCCAAAAAGATTTGGTGTGCTGCCCCGAATCGGTCGGTACTGGTTTTTCCTGCGCTTTCGTTGACAAACATCAGAAAAGTGCTGCCCGCAAACGCCACCGAAGGAATGCGTGATTGTGATAAACTAATGTGATTTAAATATGATAGTGTGGTTTTCTCTCGCTCAATGAGCTGTAAGGAGTTGGAGCTAATGGCTTGTTTTACAAAAAAACTTTTACCCTGCTGATTGCGCAGAAACAGGGTAAGTTTTCGGTTGGGGCCTGCCGTCCCCGTGAACACAAAAACATCTGTCCAAGCGTCTGAGCCAACAATTTTATTCATGTCGGCTATGTAGGCCAGTATCTGGTTTTTGGCAAATAACAAATGTTGTAATTTGAAGAAAAAAACAAGGTGATAAAACGCCGCAATCAAGCGAGAACGCCAGTCGGCTGTGTGGTAGAATTTGAGGAAATGTGGTTGAGTGGCTTTTTCATTCCAAAACCAACGAATAGAGCCGTCAGTATTTGGGATGTAATAGAAACAAATTGGAGTAGCTCCTTCTCTGGTTTTTTTGAGGCTAAGGCCTAGCGCAAATAAGAAATCTTCCATTGTATTTAGTGTTTTGTTTGTTGTTGTAAAGGAAAATACCAAAACCTTGCCAATATCACAAAGCACTAATTTTCAATTATTTACAAAAACAAAAACAACATTTTTTTTCCAGAATATGGACAGAAAAATAAAATATGGAAGAATCGCTATACCGTTAGGTCTGGCCGACGCTTGCGCAAATGCACGCGTTGGGCAGGCGTAATGATAGACGAAGCCTTAAAGGAAATATATAAAATGACCAATTGGTAAAATAAAATACCATAGTTGGACTCGCCATAAATGCCAAATTCCGTGAACGAGTTTATCACAATCGGGATGAGCATACTAAACAGCATGAGTTTTTTCTCGTTGTTTTCTGCCAAAATCCCACGAACCGTAAAAACTATCTGAAAAAACACCATCGTCAGGCCAATAAAACCCAGATTCATGAGCACTTGCATAAACGTGTTATGCGTCATTTTGCCAGGATACGTGTGCGTACTCTGAAAAAATTCTTTGTAGTCGATGCGCATAAAACCAAAACCCAAGAGCGGCTCACGAGGCAAACCTTCATTAATGAGAGCTTGCCAAAACGGTAAACGTCCCGTCATGCTCATGACTTCTTCCATGCGTTCGGGGTCGCCGTCTTTGAGTACCACTTTATAAATGGCAATCGGCGAAACCAATGCCATGACGATAATAGCCGCAATTGCAAATTGTTTTTGTTCGGACTGCAACACATGAAACCCTATAATAAGCAAAGCCCCAATCAACGAAGAGCGCGAACCCGTTGCCATGAGGCCATAGAACAACACCAGCAGTTTGACAACCGTCCAGACGCGGCGATGATTTCGGCGAATGTCGAACAGCAAACCCGCCACGCCAATCCCCGCCAACATTCCTAACTCATTGGGATTCATCATGTAGCCACCCAAACGAGCCTCTTCCCCGCCGTGCGTGAGCCGATAAAACGCATCAGGATTCACCCACATTCCTACCACAAAAACCAAAATCAGGAGAAAAGATGTATTGCCGACTAAATTAAACATTCGGATAGGATGTTCTGGGAAAAAGTGGTCGAGCAAGTACAGACTTTTGACAAAATAATAGCAAAACACGAGGGTTTGGGAGGTCATAAACCACTGCAAAGAGCTGTATCCGACATTGGTACTCCACATAAACGAGGCAAAACCAATGAGCAAATAAATACCATAAAACGCACTGGAAAGCGGATTATGCACTTTGAGCGAGTCCACCGCGCCATAGTTGATAATGCTTTTGTACACGTAATACGACGCGTAGAGCATTCCCAAACGGCCAACAACTTTGATGCCTCTGGTAATCACCACGTTTTCGCTCCACGTAAAAAAGCACGCCACCATCAGCAGCAAAATCAAGAACAATTGCCAGTTGGTTTTGGCAAAAAAGGCGGCGTTTCGTTCTTCGCGTGTTTTCGCTTTCATAGACTCTATGTCATGGGGTTTAAATATCAATCAAATTATCAAACCAATATTTTGCATTGAAGATGTCACGCCTAAAGGCGTTAGAATCCTATCTCAATTCCTTTGGCTACCAAGATTTCAATCCTTACGGATTTACCATATTGCATCACAAAGCCTTTAGGCTTGGAATCTTGGTAGTAATGTGTTTTTTGTACGAACGAACGCCGTAGATTGCTACCTGCTTAAACCAAATGACCACGCCTAAAGGCGTTAGAATCCTATCTCAAATTCCTTTGGCTACAAAGATTTCAATCCTTACGGATTTACCATATTGCATCACAAAGCCTTTAGGCTTGGGATCTTGGTAGTAATACGTTTTTTGTACGAACGAACGCCGTAGGCGTGGCATCTTCCATTATTTTTTATGCAAAAACAAAAATTTAACACTCAGGCATACAGCTCTTTGTACTGCTGCACCAGCACAGGCCACGCAAACGCCTGCTTGAGCATGGTTTCGCAATTGTGCCCTAATTGATGATAGCGTTCGCCTTTATGGTTGGCGTGTAGCTCCAACATGGCGCGTTCGAGTTCGTCCACATTTTCGTTGGCAATGCCCACGCCACAATCATATTTTTGGACATAGGCTGCCACGTTGGTGGCTTGCGTAACAATGGCAGGCACCCCGAAAGAAGCAGCTTCCAGCACGGCAGTTGGCAAACCTTCGTTGCGCGAAGGGTGCGCAAACACGTGCATTTTGGAAATGAGCATATCTTTTTCCGCTCCAAATTTTTTACCCCAAAGCGTAATACCTCTAATATTCTTGGTGGCAATGAGTTGGCTCAAAAAATCTTTGCCTTCGCCATCGCCCACAATCCAGAGCTTGGCCGTCGGGACTTTGTACTGAAACCGCTCAAAAGCCGAAACAAGCAAATCCAGCCCTTTGGTATAAACGTCGAGGCGACCCACAAAACCCAGCGTAAAATCAATGTTTTTGGTTACATGAAATACGCTATGCTCCGAATACTCAAAGCCATAAGGCAACAAAAAAGATTTTTGATTGGGGAAAATTTGATTTAACCCACTCACTTCGCTCTCGCCGATGGCGTGAATTTTGCGTGCGCCGCTCAAGAGTTTTTTCTCAAACAAATAGAAATAGATTTTTTTTGCCCAAGAGCTGCGTTGCATCGCGACAGTGTTGTATGCACCGTGTGGCGTGAACACATATTTGATGTCATATTCTTGCATCAGCGTAGCCAACGCACTGAAACGCGGAATCCAGCCGCCGTGCAAATGAAATACGGCATCTTCTTTAGCCAAAATCGCCAGTTTAAGATTGCGGTCTATGCTAAACGGATTCTGGTGCGCCTCAAAAAGCCGCGTAGTGAAATTGCGTGCGGGATAGTCGTGTGTCGGGTCGGGCGTAATGCCCCAAACCTCTACATTCATACCCGCTTTGGTTTGTTCGGTGGCCATGTTATACACCACCTTATTTACCCCGTTGAGGCGGTCGGGGTTTGCCTTTCCTAAAATGATATGAATGATTTCCATGAGAAAAAGCCTTTTTTGTTGTTAAGAGTGAGTTGCCAGAAAACAATCAGAATCAGTTGGGAACTTAGCAGCCCCACCAGTACGCCGATTAATCCGTAATTGGAGAGTAAAAAATCTGAGCTTGATAAAGCAAATATCAACGTGAGTACATATCCATAGAAAAAGTATTCGTTCAGGAGTAAAACCCTGATACTGATGCGAATAGGTTGCGCCAAATAAATAAGCACATAGTTGCAGGCCATGCCCGTAAGCAAAAAGCCGTATTCCATATACACTTCGCCGCCTACCAATTGCATAATTTGTTTTGGGAAAAAGGCCGTCGCCAATAGCACAGGTACAAACAAAATGGCTGCGGTTTGGGTAGTCCGTACCAAATAATGCGCGGCATCGTTGCGGCTTTTGGCCAAAAGCGTGGCCGTAGTCGGCAACACATAATTTTCGAAGGTTTGCAAAAGCACATTCAAGATGCCAAAAAGCGATTGCACCAAACGCAACCCGCCCAACGCCTGCGCACCCAAATAAATGCCCGAAGCCACTACAAACAAATTGCCTGCCCACCATTGCACCAAAGCCGAGCCCAAAAGCCATTTGCCTTCCGTAAAATGCAGAGCCGCAAACCCCGACCATTGGCCGCGCAAACTCCACAGCAAAGGCCGCAACACGAACACGCCATACACAAACGGCAGCACGTAGGCCACTCCCATGAGCAGTAAATACAGATTCAGCGAACCTTTGAGCCAAAACAAAGCCACTAACGCCCCGATTTGCGCCACAGCGGCCAGTATGTCAATGGTCAGCACTTGTGTAGTTCGGCCTAAGGCAATGAGTGTTTTGCGGAAATAATCGTGCATCACAAAGCCCCAAATCAGCGGTAGCACCGTCCAGAGGCTCAACGAAAGCGGCAAAAAGCGATACACCAAGCCTCCTACCAACAAAATCCCCGACAAAACCACCGTTTGCAACCAAAACGAAAAGGAAATATAAGCCCTCGAATCTTTTTGGGCGGCGGCTTGCACCTGTACCACTTGCACCACTATCGCATTTAAGACACTGACAATCAAATACATCGCCAACACAACAGCCGAATATCGACCAAAAGCCGCTACATCCAGCGTGCGAGCCAGCAGAATCGTGAGCAAAAAATTAGTGCCACTGAATACTGCTTGGTCTGCGAGTATCAATATTTTTGGGTTAGAGCTTTTCATCGTTTGAATTTTTTATAAATCTTGACGATAACCATGCGTTTTATTCTTTCTATGTTACCCCAAATACACAAAAGCACTTCTTTTACGAAACTTGGATTATAACCAGACCGATTCAGCGCGAAATGAAAGTTTGCCAATTTGTATTCGTCTTGTATCAGTTGCGTTTCCATTACCCGACTCATCGGGCTGAGGCGAGCATCCAAACACATAAAATTCAGGTCGGTGGCCGCCATCACAGGCAACGTAATGGCATCGCCAATGGGTGCATTTCTTATCAATACTACGTCGTAATCTACTGCTAAATTCGTGAGCCACTGTTTTATTTGCTCCGAAGTGAACGAGTACATATCCTTCACCCTGACAGGCAACTCCCAGTAATAATCTTCTACTTGCGTCGGTGGATTTTGGTGGTTATTCACTTCCCAAACATTTTCCGCAAAGCGAATCAGCAATGTTTTTCTTTCTTGAAAGCAAAAGGCTTGTGCCAAATTTTTAACAATAAAATCCGCGCCTTCGTCTGGGGAAAAATGATTGCAAACAATGATTTGACCACTACTAAACAGCTTTTTCACTTCCCATTGGCCAATCAAATTCAGGAAATACATCGGAATCAAATCTTTCTTGAGCTTGGGAATATTAGCCGAAAGCGGAATCATGGTGTTTTTTTCGATGTTCGACGGTTCATTTACTTTGGCTTTGAGCGTATGCACCACCATAATCAACATGATACTTCCCATCATACCCAGCAATGCCGACACAATTTTGATAATGGCCACGTTCGGCGAAACAGGGCTTTTGCTCACGGTGGCAGGCGTAATGATGCGGTGAAACGCAATGCGAGCGGCGCGAGCGATTTCGGCTTCTATCTTCTTACTGTTCAGGAAATTGTACGATTGTTGGTAAATATCAAATTCCCGATTCATAATCGTAAGCATTTTTTCTTTTTCGGGAACAGTTACGAAAACGGCTTCGGCGGCTTCTATGTCGTCCACCAACTGATTGTATTTGGTTTCTGTGTTGCGGCGCGTGTTGGTAATACTTTCTATCAGATACGAGGTTAGGTCTTTTATCTTTACATCAATGATGCGGACTTTCTCTTCATTTTCGGTGTATTTGAGCAACAAGTCCTTTTTTTCGGCCTGAAGCAACTTAATATTTTTGATAATTTCGGTAGAAAGCAAATCCGTAAACGCCTCAAAATTAGGAGCTAAATCCAAAAAATGGTCTTGCCCAGATTTTACATATTGCTCCAATTGCTTGATGGCATCGAGGCTCATTTTCAGGTTGGTTTGCTGAATTTTGAGCTGCGAGATTTGGCGCAAATCCGTCTCGGTTTCTTGCCTAATGTTCGTGATGCCTTCTTGTTCCCGAAAAGCTAAAATCTTGTTTTCGGTGGCCGTGAGTTGGTCGTTAATGTCTTTGATGCGATCGTTCAAGAAATTAACGGTTACGTTGGCGGCGTGGTATTTATTTTCGATATAATCTTCGATATAAGCCCGCGCCAAAGCATTAGGAAAGTCGGCGGCTTTGTGCGGATGTGAGGCCTTGTAGGCGATGCGAATCACGGGAACGTCTTTGTCCACCGTAATTACATCTAAGTTTTTATCAATTTCGGACAAAAGTTTTTCTTCACTCTTGACGAGCATTTCGTAAGTGTCCGCTACTTTCACATCTTTTTTGGACTGGATATACGAGTAGTTGAGCTTTATGATAATGCGAAAATGCAAGCAACTGAGCGTGTCGCCCATCATGCCAGTAGCAATGTTTCCGTCGGGGCAAGTAATCGTAATTTTTCCCTTTTCGGTAATGACCAGCGGCAACATTACGTCTTTGGTTTTTTCTTCAAAATACAGAATCTGCACCACAAAAGGACTCTCATCGTAGAGTTCATATTTCTTAAAACTTCCCACCCTGTACAGTTCCACTTCAAACGGTAGCTTTTTGATGGCCTTCGTCAGTAGCACGCGCGATTTCATTATTTCGATTTCGGCGGCGAGTTTGTGAGTGTTCGAAAAAACATCTAAGTCCTTGAACAAGTTACTGTTATGTACGCCTTCTTGCGCATCGGCAACCCGCATTTTGGCCGAACTCTCGTACATGGGCGTTACGTAAGTGAGATATTTAGCCGCAATCATGTAGGCAAGCACCATCGCCCCCAAAATAATAGGCCAGCCTCTCAAATAGGGTTTTAGAAAGCTAAAAGAATCTCCCATAAATTAGATTTGGGTTAGAAAAGCCCCATGAAAATGGCGGCGGCAGTTACGGTGGTCGTAAATGGAATAATCGTAGATACCCGCTTGTCAAACTCTTTGTAAGCCTTAGAGGGAACTACCACCACATCACCTGGATACAAGTAAATATTGCGCTTGTCGAAATAGCTGCCCTTGCTCAAGTTGATGTTGGCTACGTGTACGTGAGGCCCTTTTTGCCTGAAAACTTTAATGTATTTGATGTTGGCATAAAACTCAAAACCCTTGCAGCGCGTAATCATATCCAGCAAAGTATTGCGTTCTTTGTCCACTGTAATTACCTGTGGGTCACGCACTTCTCCGAGTATCGTAATTTCTCGGTTCAGCACTTTTACATCTACGATGGGGTCGCGCACCCACCGAGCATAAAGCGTACGAAGCGTGTCTTTCATTTGGGTAATGGAAAGCGACTCAACGTGCATGGTTCCGATACGCGGAATTTCTACATTGCCTTTGCTGTCCACCATGAGCCATTTGCCATATACTTCATTGGAGTTATAAATCCCGTAAGTAGAGCCCACGCTCAAATCGTCGTGTCCCCAGAGGCTAATGGTAATTTTGTCGTCGCGGCGAATATGGTATTCGTAAGAAGAGTCAGCCCAAAATAAGCTATCCAAATCGGCTACCCGATTGCTTGCATGTCTTGCTTCGAACAAGTTAGTAGTTTTGCAAGCCCCAAAAAGTAGTAACAAGAATAAAATAATTACACCGAATCTCAGATTTACCATACTTATGCGTTGCTGTTTGCCTTATAAGAAACCGAACACTGCTTTAAGAAAAGTCGGTTTTCGTTCTCTTAACTTTTCTTTTACAAGTTCAATTCTTTTTAGAACATCTGCAACATTTTCTATCATATTTCCAGATTTTTGTACATAATCAAAAGCCCCATGCTTGAGAGCATCTACGGCGGTCTTGATTTCTTCTTGCGCCGACACCATCACCACAAAAATATTGGGATTCTGGCGTTTGATTTTCCGTAACACCTCATAACCCGAATAAATATCCATGTTATGATCCAGAAAAACGATTTGCGGATTATGATGAATATTATCCAAACACGACACCCCATTTTCGTATTTGTGTACGTCTGTGTAACCAAAATTGTGGAGAATATGCTCCATTAATTCAAGATGAAAAACATCATCATCTACCAGAAATATTTTGTTTTCGACCGTTCTCATATCCGTATAATTTTAAGTTTGGTAAATTAAATGCCATTTTCGTACCAAATAAATAACTATCAGATTATCAATAACTTAAAAACATAAATAAAATTATATTTCTTCCAGATTCATTATGTTTTTCCAAATTATGGAAATGCCAAAAGCCGCTTACGAGAAGCGGCCTTTGGGCACTAGAGAGCACAAACAAAACAACTATATTTAAAATTTACTGCTTGGTGAGTTGGCCAATATAAAGCACGCCGTATTGGTCCCAAGCCTTGAGCAAATACACGCCTTTTTCCAAATTCGCGACACGTACTTGTGCTTCGGGCTGGCTTAGGCCATAGGCTTCCATTTTCACCCTCCCCAACAAATCCATTACTTGCCATTGCAAAATTACTTGCGGTTCGGTTACGGACTCATGCGCCTTGTCGAGTACCAAAGTAACTTCGTCGGTGGCGGGATTCGGGTACAAAATCAATGATTTGACCGCGTTGCTACCTTTGAAGCGAATCGTATTTTGGACAATATTCGTCGCGATTGGAGCTTCAAAATCGAAGGTAATATTCGCTTGGTTCAACAGTCGCGTATCGCCTGCCAAGTTATTTTTTGGTTTGATTTGATATTTGAAATAACCGTGCGCCGCCGTCGGGTTATCGTAAACCGTAGGCAAATCTATGTGGCTAAACGATACGTTCAGGTTGCCGTCGCGGTCTAACGAGTAAGTGTAATGATGACTTGCGCCAACTACTTGGAACGTATTAAAATCCAGTCCCGCAGGCAATTGACTTTCTAACACTACATACGTTGCTTTGTAAGTACCTGAGTTTTCGAAACGAATCGTGTAAGTAAGCACTTGGTCAGGATTCACATAACCCAAACTGCCTTTGCCTTTTGGCGAAACCGAAATGTCGTTGGGGTCAATCGCGCCCACAATCGTAATGTCCTCCTGCGCCGTGTTGTTGGCGGCGTTTACGTCCAGCCCCGAAGCCGACGTGTTGGCCGTAAGTGTTACGCTATTGCCCGTAGCCAAGCCCAAACCTACGCTGTCCGTAATCAAAAACGTACGGCTTGCTCCTGCCTCCAACGTCCCGATTTGCCAAGTATATTCTTTGCCCGAAACGCTGTAATTGGCATCGGCTGTTTTCAAATACACATTGTTCGGATACGTGAGTTTTACTTGTGCGCTGCCCGCCGCCGTAGTACCCAAATTCTGCACCACCAAAACGGTTTGATTTTCAAAACCTCTGCGCCAAGCCGTCGTAGCAAAACTTACAGCCAAATCATAACCATTCGTAACGGCTTGCACCGGCACGTTTGCCCATAGCGTATCATTCGGATTGGTGTTGTTGATGGTTGCAAAATTTTGATTCAAAGACCAATAAGACGTATTATTCAAACTAAATTGTAAGCTGCTTTCGCGGGTGTAGAGTTGGAAAGTGCCTGCCTCGTCGGTGCGCAACGAAATGCCCGTTGGGTCAATGTTTAGTCCCAAATTGCCCACCGTATTTTCCCCCGCATTTTGTACGCCATTGCCGTTGAGGTCGTTAAAGGCTTTGCCCATTACCACCGTTCCGCCTTGCTCTTGCACGGCATTGTAAGTACCCGAACTGTAACCTGTTACGTATTGTTTTATTCCCGAAGGCCACAACACCCGCACCGAATCTACTTGCGAAGTAGCCGCCAAACCAAAATGAATAAGCGTAGTATTTTGGCTACCAAAACCCGACACGGGCAAAAGCTGGCGATACTGCCAAACGCCGTTGGCTTTGATGGCCACTTGCGCCCCGATAGCCGCTTTGTTGCTATAAACGCCTTGCAGTTTAAAGCCTATCCAGTTGTTGGTAGAAGGATTATGGCAATAAAAACCAGTCGTGCCAGTCGTGTGCGTGGTTACCACCAAATCCAATGCGCCATCTTTGTTATAGTCGCCGTAAGCCACGCCGTAGGCTTTGCCCAAGCTACCCGCAATCAACTCTTCAGGTTTGAGGGTAAAGCCTCCGTTGTGGTCATTGAGATAAAGCATCGAAAGGCCGTTGTCGTTGGTCATGAAAATATCCGTCCAACCGTCATTGTCGAGGTCGGCACACACAACCCCATGATTATCACCGTTATATTCTGCAAAAAGCGAGTTTTGAACTTTCATAAACGATTGTCCTTGTACGTTCAAATACAAATCGTTGGTTTGTTTGGAAGCATTCACCACCACCAAATCCAAGAAACCGTCGTTGTTCAAATCGCCCCAAGCCGCGCCAACGCTGTTTTTGGCATCTGCCGCCAAAGTCGCATCGTTTACTTTTTGGAACTGAAAATTTCCTACGTTTTTGAACAAAGAATTAGGTCTGTTATTGCCGTTGGGAATGAAAATATCTACAAGTCCATCGTTGTTGTAATCGGCCAGAATCGGAGCTAAAGAACGTTCGGTTTCTTGCGTTACAGGCGTATTTTCTACGCGGCTAAACGTATTGTTGCCATTGTTGCGGTAAAGCTGATGGAATCGGGTTTGGAAGAAATTTGTCATTACCAAATCCACGAAACCGTCGTTGTCGAAGTCGGCGAAAGCCGCCCCATGAAAATATTCTGGATTGGTGTCTATGCCCGAATTTTTCAGTTCCGTAAAGTTGCTGTTGCCGTTGTTCAAGAACAATTTAGAACGGGTTTTGGACGAATTAACCAACAGCACGTCCATGCGGCCATCATTGTTAATGTCTGCCCAAACGCTGGCGGTAGTGAGTGCCTTTTCGTTTACAAAATTAATATTCGTGATTTTGGTAAAAGTGCCGTTTCCGTTGTTCCGATACAGCTCATTGGCTTGCGTTTCGGATTTGGTAGCCACACACAAATCTTCCCAACCGTCATTGTTATAGTCCACCCAAGCGGCATTCCAAGCGTCGTTTACGGTGCTGCCCACCGTGGTTTGGTGGCAAGCCGAGAACAACAAATTAGCAGTATTGGCCGTGTTGTTCTGAATCCCTTTGGACACGAAAGCCTGCTGAAATTCGCCGTTTACCGTGCCACTCACGACGGTTTCAGTACTCAAAATCACGCCGTTAGGAATGACCGTGCCGTTATCGTAAGTAGATTTGACCAACACGGTAGTTTGCATTTGGTAGTTGTCGGTGGCCGTAATGGTACTGATGTCTTGGAATGTAATCAGGCTGCCGTCGGAAGTGGTCGTAATCGTTCCTGTTTGGACTTGCTGGCCGTTGTTGTACAACACGCTACTAATCGGCAAAAGCCCCGAACCGACATTTACTTCCATGCTCGTACCCGTAATCGTTACGTTGTCTTGGGTCAGTGAGGTGGTAAAAGTAACCTGTTGGCCGGGAATCGCATCTGGGCTGGAAGAAGCCGCCCCCAACTTGAAACTTTGCGGCAAAGACGAACCAAAATAGTTCATCCAGTTGTCGTTAAAGTTGGTACTTAGCACCGAAATATTTTGCGACGATTCGATAAGCACATAAGGCCGTTCCGAACCGCCAGCGGCTGTACCTGTTCCGTTGTAAATGCTTTTCCATTCTGTAATGGTAAACTTGGCATCTGCGTAGCGGTCGGCGGCAATGTTATAAGTTTTATTCAAAACCGCGCCATTGGTTTTGGCATCTTTGATGGTTACGGTAGTGCTTTGGCCGCCCGCAAACAAGTAAAAGTGCGAAATACTTCCCGTAAACAATTGATTGGTAAAAGGATCATAAACGTTGCCTTCTGTGCTGGGTGGCAGCATATACGCCAAATATTTTTTACCAGAACAAGTGCCATTTTCTGCTGAAAGCATCGTGGACATGTCCGAAGTATTGGTTGCGCCAGTTTCCATCCAGTTGGCTTCCATCACCGAAACGCGTTTGCCAGCCGTACACGTAACGCGGAAAAGTGTGGCGTACGTTGCATTTCCGTTTTGTTTGCCTACCCAGTCGGCGGGTTGGTATTGGTTGAGTGTCCAAGAACTCATGGCTATCCATTGGCCGCCGCTATAGCGCGAAAGTTGTACTTGGTTATTGCTGTCCCACGAAGAAACTCTAATTTCTTGTTCGCCAGCTGCCTGATATGGCACAGCAAAATAAAACAACTCGCCCGACGCACTGCCATTCGAGGAAGGGACATAACCGCCGCCGTCACGTTCATTTCCCCACAAAGCACCGTATTGCACACTTACGTTTTTGTTGGCCTCTATCATGTACGTTGCGCCCGACTGCATTACGTCGCGGCCTTGCGTGTTGAGGTAAATAATATCATTGTTTTTGGTCAAAATCAATGTTGGTGTAGCCCGTTTGGAGCGTGGTAACCGTCGAAATTTTGTAAATAGAGATGGTTGTATTGTTTTCGAAAGCAAAAACATTAAGGTCGCGCGGCGAGCTACTTACTTTCGGGGCATAAATGTAGAATTTTTGACCTACGGATTTTTTGTTTACCGACGGCACAAAGTTGTGTTGCCAATCGCTGTCGGTGGACATGGACGCATATACAATTTTGTTGCTGTTGATGGTAAAATAATCGCCATCGCGTTTGAGCGTGCCGCCCGAAGCATAACGCGCGTCGTCGTTGATGCCGTTGTCTTTGATGTACAAAATGTAGGATTGTCCCGCCATCAAAACGCCTTGTACATTGTCGTCGGTATCGCCGTCCATGCCGTCGTCGGTGATGGTAAAGGTTGTGCTATCACTTACTGCTGTAATTACCAACGCTACGTTGCGTTGTACGGCTTCGTTGTTGGGTGGCACAAAAATATTAAAATAGGTGGATGGTTCGCTTTGCCCGAAAGCAGCCCATTTGGCCAGTAACAGTATGGAGATGAATAAGATTATCCTTTTCATGGCGAATCGTTTTTAGCGTGTGCATCACTGCATTACGCATGATTTATGCCAAAGATTTTTTATTCACACAAAGTATTCAATTTCAGTATTTTAATATTTTTGTAGTTTTAAAAATCACTTCCAAATCTTGGAAAATCTCCGTGTTTTGGAGTTGATTTAAAGTGATTGTTGAGTGAGTTGGTCAATGGTTTGTTGCAAAAGTTGATTGGTTTGGCCGATGAGCAGCCGCAAAGACTCCTTGTCTTTGGATTCTGGGTCAAATTTCTCCAACACCCGAATTGTATTGTACAGCGATTTGATGCCCATTTGGTCTATGCTAGCTTTAGCCTTGTGCGATACTTTATTGATACGGTCTATTTGGCCAGCCTCCAAAGCCTCCACAAGGTCCGTCATGGTTTGTTTGGTTTGCTCCACAAACACGCTTACCATTTTATCTACAAAAGCCTTGTTGCCCCTACTCATTTTTTCCAAATACGTCAGGTCGTAAAGTAAACCGTTGGTAGGCTTTTCGGCCTCTAGCATTTTCATTTCGGCTCTTGCCAGTTGCTCAGCTTCTTTGATGGACACAGCCTCACCCCCCAAAACGTGTTGTATTTTACCTATGAAATAATCTTCATCGTAGGGTTTGATGATAAAATCGTTCATGCCTTTGTCCAGATATTTGTCAATATCGTGTCGGAAAGCATTGGCAGTAAGGGCGATAATCGGCGTATCAATTTTGAGTTCTTTGCGGATAATTTCGGTGGCTTTTTCGCCGTCCATGATGGGCATTTGTATATCCATCAGAATCAGATCGAAGCGTTGGGCGCGTACAATATCCACCGCCATTTGGCCATTTTCGGCTTCCATTATCTCAAAACCCAAATATTCAAGGCTTTGCCGCGCAATAAATCGGTTCATTTCGTTGTCTTCGGCCATCAATACTTTTTTGCCCTTAAACGCTCCCGTTTGGATGTGCGTGCTGGCAGTGAGTAGATTTTTTTCGTTGCCTATCGGCAAATCCAGTTCAAAACCAAACACTGAGCCTTGCCCCTTTTGGCTTTGCACGGTGAGTTGGCCGCCCATGAGCCGCACCAAATCATTGGAAATGGCCAAGCCTAAGCCCGTACCTTCATATCGGCGATTCGCATTGTTTTGTTCTTGCGAGAATTTATCAAATATTTTACCCAAAAACGCCTGCGACATACCTATACCCGAATCCTCTACTTCCACACTTACGCGCTGGTGTGTGGCGGTAGTCTGCCAGACTTTTACGTTGATGGAGATAGCCCCAAAATCCGTAAATTTGATGGCGTTGCCTATCAAGTTGATGAGTACCTGACGGATACGCGTCTCGTCGCCGAGCAAGGCGGGTTTGAGATCAGGGCTTACATTGAGCTTAAATTTGAGATTTTTTTCTTTTACTTGCGAGTGCATAATGCTATGCACATTATAAGCCAACACACTCAGGCTAAACTCTTTAGAAATAATTTGCAATTCCCCCGACTCAATTTTGGCTATATCCAAAATATTGTTCAGAATCGTGAGCAAATGTTTGGCTGCCGTCTCGGAATGCTTCACGTAAAAAGATTGTTGCAAACTCAGTTGCTCTTTGGAGAGTTGGCGAATCATGCCAATAATCACATTGAGCGGCGTGCGGATTTCGTGGCTCATGTTGGCCAAAAACAATTCTTTGGCTTTGGCGGCGGCTTCCGCAAAACTTTTGGCCTGCGCCAATTGCTCTTCTAATACTTTTTGTTCGGTAATATCCAAGAAAATGCTGATGCTGCCTGTTACTTGACCTTTGTCGTTGTAGTTGGGTGCGCCACTGATAAACAGCCACAAATCACTGCCATCTTTGCTGCGGGTTTTGTATTCATAACTTTCCGTTAAGCCCGCTTGCCGCTGCTCTATGCGTTGCATGATTATTTCTTTGTCCGAATCGGAAAGCACATCTACCAGTTTGAAGCCTTGCAGCTTGTCGAGCGAATAGCCAAACATGGAGCTAAAACTTTGATTGAAAAATACGATTCCTCCATTATTATCTATTTCCAACAAGCCCAAATCCATGTTGGCGATAATGTTACGGAATTTTTCTTCTTGCAAAATCAATTGCTTTTGCCAACGTTGACGGCTACGCACATTGATAAGCATTTGGGCAAAAAGCGTCAATAATCGGGTTTCTTTTTCGGAATAATTATGGTACATACGCACCGAGTCAAAGCCCACAAAACCAATGAGTTCTTCTTTGTCTATCATCGGAATGGCCATAAGGCTCTTGATGCCTTGCGCCTGCAAAATCGCTTTCAGGCCATGCGCACCCGTGTGTATCAATTTGCTTACATCTGGAATATAAAACGGCAGGCCTTTGCGGTGCTGCTCTACCCATTGCGGGAAATATTCCATCGGAACGTTTTGCAAATTATTGATTTCTGACTCAATGCCCTCATTGCACCACTCATACGTGTTGGAAGTAGTGTTTTTCTCAAAATCATAATCAAAAATGTAGGCCCTGTCTGCGTCCACGAACTGCCCCATTTTTCTAAGCGACTGATTGATCGTATTTTCTATTTCACTTACATCAAGATTGATGTACGTGGAAGCGATGTCCGTAAGCGTTTCTTGCAAGTGCAACTCTTGTTGCAAGCTGCTTTCGGCGGTATAAAGTTTGGTTTTGTCCATAATCACGCCATCGAGCCGAATGGCTACACCCGCATCATTATATACAAATTTGCCCCGATTGCGTACCCATTTTATTTGCCCAGCCCCCGTTACGATCCGATAGCGCACATCGTAAGTACCATTATGCGCCAAATCATAGTAAATATCTCGGATAATGCGTTTGTCGTCTGCGTAAATAATATCCGTCCACAAATCACTATTTCCTTTCCAATGCTCCACGCTAAAGCCAAAGAGTTTTTCAACCGATGGCGTTACGAAAATAAGTTGGTTGTCGGGGATACTCACCGACCAAATAATATCATCTAAATGATTGAGAATACTTTCTAACTGTTGTTTAGTTTCCAGCAATTGTTTTTCCTGTTCTTTGCGTTCGGAAATATCCCTGGAATTGGCAATGACGAAGGTTTGGCCTTCTACTTCTACCGTATTTACGGTTACTTCCACAGGGAAATATTCCCCTGTTTCTTGATTAATATTCTGTCCTTCAAGTATTTGCTTTCCATTTTCTTTCAAATCCTGCACGTGCAAATACCATTGCTGCGGATCTTCGAACAGCTTTTCAAAATCCTTTACATTATGTTCCGTGATTTTATCTCTTGGAATACCGAGTCTTTTTTCGGCTACATTATTGATGTAATACAATTGCCCGTCTTCTTTGCTTATCTGGAACGCATCGGAACTGTTATTCACGAGGTTTTGTAACAATTTCAGTTGCTTTTCCTCATTGGCTTGCGTTAATAATCTACCCAATTGGTCTATTACTTTGCCGAGTTCTTTTTCGATAGAATCCGAAAAAGGCGTATTTCTGACCAAAATCAAATGGCCAAACGTATAGAGTTTATATACAAAATAATAGCGACCATCAATTAACTTACTAAAAAACGGCTGCGTATCGGCCATGATTTCGGGTTGCAGTTGCATGAGCCGATTGCGTTCCGTTTCGTTGCTCTGCACCACTCTTGGCAACACAAAACGCAGTTGCCCTTCATGACACACGCCCGCCATAATACAATTGAGTTTTTTGAGGTAGAGCGGCAGTGCGTTTTGTATAATTTGCTCAATATTAGACCCTTGCATTTGCTGCAAAGTCAGTTCGAACAACACTTGTATGTCTATTTTGTTACGTTCCATTGTGATATTACGACGGTTTTATTGTATAATTCCAGTGCCGATTCACCAGCATTGGCAATTTCCCCCAAACTCAACACGCCATCAAACAGGCCATTCTGACCCAAAATATTTAATTCTTTTACAAAATCAGCGTCCATGTAAAGCACACGTGAAATGCAGTCCACACAGAATTTGAGCGTATTTTCTTTTTCCCCGTTGTTGAGCAAGGAAATGGCGTGTTCTGCCCCAGCCAACAACGAATGTGGGTTTCCGTGCATAATGCGCACGTAGTCGCCTTGCGGCACGTGGTCAATGATGTGCAAATGACCATTTAGGGAAGCGTAAGGGTCGCGAATCACCATTTCTGCATCCATACGCACCAACCCCAACGGATAGGATTTGGCTATTTCAAAAAAAGTAGCTTCGGTAATCTGTTTGCCCGAATGCGCAAAAATTTCTTTTTGATACACCTCAAAAGCAGGTTGCCAGTTTAGGGATTTAACAATGTTACCGTCCACCTCCGTTACTTTGATGGGTTCGCTAATCGGAGACCAACCGTGCGCCACCCCCACTTGTATGTCCGACCCGCAAACAGCCACCAAAGCCGTATTGCCATAAAAAATTCCGTTGTACAAAATGCTGTCCAGTGGCTTAAAATCCAACGCGCCCGCTCCTGCTCCCAGATAATTGACACCATGCCCGAAGGTATTATACACCTCCTGAATTAGTGTATCTTTATTCTGTGATAAAAAATCAACGAAGCAGAATACAGATTTGACCGAAAACAATTGCCCCAAAGTCTCTAATTGCTGGATAATGACCGCCATATTTTTCGATAAGTCCAGTAACGTAACCTCAAACACCATCGGCAAAGGAATAAGTAAAAAGCCCGTTTGTTGGCGACGGCTGGCCGCAATGAGTTCGGGGTAAATTCCGCCCAAAAGTGGCTTTTCGAGGATTTTGTATAAAAGCTGAGCAGTGTCAGGGCTTAGTCTGGTACTGTCTGCAATAAAAAGTAAATAGGAGTTGTATGTGTGTGTGTTTGCCAATTGTTGGGCAATCTCTACTAGCTCCCTTTCGGTTTGGCAATAGATTCCCTTATTCATTTTATTTGTTTTTTAACTCTCCTGCACTGATTAAATTATAAATTTTTGACTTTCCAATGTCTAATTTTTCGGCTACCAAAAGCGCATTGCCTTCGTATCTGTCCAAATAGGATTGGATAATTTCTAATTCGTAATCCCTGAGGGTTTTTTCGGATTCAGAGTAAGGCTTCGTACCTCCTAATTCATAAAAAGTAATATCCTCGGCGGTGATTTCGCCGTTATCGCACATAACGCAGGCCAAGTCCATGACCGCTTTTAATTCACGTACATTGCCACCCCAAAGATGTTTTTTGAGTTTGGTTTTGGCCGTATCCGAGAGTTTGAGCGGCTTTTGTTTATTTTGGCTCGTGTATTCGTCCATAAAATGTTTAGCCAGCAATAGCACATCATTTTGGCGGTTGCGCAAAGGTGGCAACTCAATGGGCAAACCCACTAAGCGAAAAAATAAATCCTCGCGGAAATTCCCTTTTTTGACTTCGTCAGCCAAGTTTTTGTGTGTGGCCGTAATGAGTCGTATGTCTATTTTCTTGGGCTTGCTTCCTCCGATTCTCACTACTTCGCGTTCTTGCAACACGCGCAATAGTTTGCTTTGCAGGTTCAGGTCCATTTCGCCTATTTCGTCCAAAAAAAGTGTACCGCCGTCTGCTTCCTCAAACTTGCCCGCTTTGGCGTTCATGGCTCCCGTAAACGCGCCTTTTTCGTAGCCAAAAAGCTCACTTTCCGCCAATTCTTTGGGAATGGCGGCCATGTTCACGGCTACAAAAGGTTTTTTGCGACGGTCTCCGTTGAAATGAATGGCTTTGGCATAAACCTCCTTGCCCGTTCCCGTTTCACCAGTCAGCGACACATTAATACTGGATTGGATGGCTTTTCGCAACAAACCAAAAGTGCGCTGAATGGCTTCACTTTGGCCAATAATCGTTTTGGTAAAGTCATATTTGGCACTGAGCTCTTCGCGCAAAACCTCCACTTCTTGCCGTAGGGCAAGATTTTCGCGGAGATAAATTACAGATTTCCAAAGTACATCTTTCGCATATTCATCTTTGATTATGTAGTCTTTTGCTCCTTGCTTGAGCAAGTTTACGGCCACCCCGATTTCCTCTTGTGCGCTAATGACAATCACAGGCACGTGCGCGGCTCTGGTCTTGATTTCTCGGAGCAATTGCTCGCCGTCCATATCGGGCAAGCCAAAATCCATGCAAATAAGATCTGGGTGTTTGTGTAAGGCTTTGAGCAAATCGCCAGCCTTCTCGAATAAAGATAATTCGTAATCAGGATTTTGCCCTAAATGATACAGTAGCATTTGCCCGTACCAAGTATCGTCTTCTACTATAAAAATTTTCATATATAGTCTGGCTTTGGTTTAATACGTTTCTAACAAAGTTATGGGATATAGTTAGAAAACCAAACACACTATTTAAGACAAATACAAGATAAACTTGCATTGTGATTGTTTTGAGTAGAACATATAATAACACTATTTTGCCTACAAAAAAACAAAACAAACAATCGTAATATTATATAAAAAACAAAAAAGCGGCCTGTATTGAACAGTGCCGCTTTATACAAATATTACAAATAATCAAAACACTACTTCACCATTACTTTGGCGGTGCGTGTTTCGCCTTTTTGTGTTACTTTCAACAAGTACATTCCTTGTGCGATGCCTTCCAATGAAACACTTTCGCCGATGGCCGACCAGTTGCGCAACTCTTTGCCTTCAAGACTTGTAAGCGTAGCAGATGCACCAATCATGTTCGGAACATATAATACGCCTTTGTCCACTGGGTTTGGATATGTTGCCAATGTCTTATTGATTTTATCAAAAATACCTGTTGGGTTTTGTACTTTCGTAACGGCGGTGTTGGTAATCACTGGCGCATTATAATCGAAGTAAATCGCCGCTTTGTTAGAAATGTTCGTGCCCAAAGCCAAGTTTGCTTGCGGTTTGATGCGGAAGCTCACGAAACCATGACTTGCTTTTTCGTTTACGTTGCTGTCTGGTAACTGTATGTTCAAATGCTCAAAATACACAATGTTATTTTTAACGCTTGTACGAACATTGTGCGAAGAAGCAAGCATTTCAAGTGTATTGGCTTGCAAATTACTTTCCAAAGTATCGGCAATTACGACGGTGAAAGCCGTGTCTGTACCTGTGTTTTGGAAACGAATGGTATAGTCGATATACTCACCAGCAGCGATTTGTGCAGGGCTAATTTCTGAGCGGGCTTGTTTGTCGTTAGGGTCATAAGAGCCTGTAATCATAAGGTTCAACATTTGGGTATTATTCGCGGGAGTTTCTTCTGTGCCATTGCCTTGAATACCAGCCCAGAATGGCATACTACTTCCTAAAACAGCGGCAGTAGAAACCTTTCCATATACGGTAATTTCACTCCTAAAACCAAGAGGCAAATTTCCTACATTCCAAATGAGTGTATCGTTACTTACTATATAGCCTTCAACAGAAGTCGAATCTATGGTATATAAGGCAGGTTTTAAAAACTTCACTACACCATTGGACACTAGTGTACCTTGGTTCATATAATCTATCATAACATCTAACCCAAAACCAGGGCGAGCATTGCGCGAATTTGTTAAATTAACTTTTAAATCATAGACTAATGCATTGGTAATCAGTCCGAAATTCGTCATATTAACTTGCCCGAAAGCAGCAAAATGAACCGTTTGCGAGGTAGGAGTAAATGTAAAATACAATGGTGCCGTAGGAACGGAGGCTGTAAATATGCCAGTATCAGGCACTGCTATTTCATAGTAACCACTATTATCCGAAAACACGCTAATACCATTACTAGTGGTAACTTTTATATGAGCAATACCTATTTCAGAAGCGTCTTTCACTCCATCAGCATCAGAATCTTCATATATATATCCAAAAAATTTAGGATACACATTACATTGTTCACTGTTATTGGTTGGATTGCAAATCGGAGGTAATGGTGTAGTGTTAAGAGAGTCGCCATTGATGGTGGCAACCAAAATCGGCGTACTGTTGGGAATACAAGAAATATTCGTGTTAGTTACGGAGATCTGCCATAAGTAGGGTGGTAATAAAGGCAAACAACTCAATGGATTGTTATGACATATTAAAAAACCAAGGCTATTGGAAAGTATTGGCAAACTAGTCAATTGATTATCGTTGCAATATAACTCAGCTAAATTAGAAGGAAGTGTAGGCAAGTTCGTCAATTGATTGTTATTGCAGTATAAATAATATAGGCTATTTAGCAATGTTGGCAAGTTCGTGAGTTGATTATAAGAACAATTAAGATAATTAAGCCCACTGGGCAGTGTAGGCAAACTCGTGAGTTGATTATTCTGACAAGTTAGATAATGCAATGTACTTGGCAACATAGGCAAACTTGTAAGCTGATTATTATTACAAGCAAGCATAGTTAGAGATGATGGCAAAGTAGGCAAACTTGTCAATTGATTATTAGAACAGTCTAATGCTCCCAAACCACTAGACAAAGTTGGCAAAGTTGTTAGTTGGTTATCACTAATATTCAAGTATGTTACTGTATTCGGGATACTTGGTAAACTTGTGAGCTGATTAGAACCACAGTTTAAAGTTTGCAAACCACTTGGCAATGCAGGTAAACTTGTGAGCTGATTACTATTGCAATACAAGTATTTTAATTGTTTAAAATACTGGATTCCTTCTAGGTTAACAATAAAATTATGGGACAAATCCATAAAATTATTCGTCGAATTTTGTGCACAGAGTGTATCCAACTGCTCCGAAGTATTAAAACAACTCGGATAAAGCGACATTAGTTTAGTCCTGAAATTAGCATCAGGAATATCAACGTAATTTTGTGCTTGCACCTCTGGCTGCACAAAAAGTCCTGCCAAAAGCAAAGACATGGTTGCGATTAATTTTTTCATAAAATGTTAAAGTTTAATTAGTAAATGAATAATGATAAAATAAAATTATATTACAATAATAGCATATTCAAATACAAAAAACAAGCTTTATTTCAAGAAAATAAAAAATAAAGCCTATATTTATAATTATATGGACTTAGGAAAGTTAAAATCAAGCAAAAAACTACTTCACCATTACTTTGGCGGTGCGTGTTTCGCCTTTTTGTGTTACTTTCAACAAGTACATGCCTTGCGCAATGCCTTCCAACGATACGCTTTCGCCGATAGCTGACCAGTTGCGTAATTCTTTACCTTCAAGACTGGTAAGCGTAGCCGAAGCTCCCGCCATGTTCGGAACGTACAACACGCCTTTGTTCACTGGGTTTGGATAAACAGATACTGTTTTATTGATTTTATCAAAAATACCTGTTGGATTTTGAACCTTTGTAATGGCGGTATTAGTAATTACTGGTGCGTTATAATCAAAATAAATCGCTGCTTTGTTAGAAACCGTAGCACCCAAAGCCAAGTTCGTTTGCGGCTTGATGCGGAAACTCACAAAACCGTGACTTGCTTTTTCGTTTACGTTGCTGTCGGGTAGCAAGATGTTCAAATGCTCAAAATACACGATATTGCCTTTTACGCTGGTACGAACATTATGCGAAGAAGCAAGCATTTCCAATGTATTAGCTTGCAAATTACTTTCCAAAGTATCGGCAATCACCACTGTAAAAGCAGTGTCTGTACCTGTATTTTGGAAACGAATCGTATAGTCAATATACTCGCCAGCAGCGATTTGCGCAGGGCTAATTGCTGGACGGGCTTGTTTGTCGTTGGGGTCTAAAGAACCTTGTACCGTAAGATTTATTGTACTGACGTTGTCGGCCAAGTTATAATCCAAAGTATCATTGTTATTCAATAAAGATTGGAACGAAAGCACAGAACCCAATACGGCAGCCGTTGATACCGTACCATGAACAACAATGCTTTTAATTTCGCCGATACCTAATGTTCCTAAATTCCAAATAAGTGTATCTCCACTTACTGTATAATTTGGTTCAGAAACGATTGCCGTTGTATATAAAAATGGTTTTACAAATTTGGCTACGGCGTTAGTTGGAACAGTTCCCTGATTGCGATATGTTAATTTGAAATTTAGCATAAAACCGGGGCGAGCTCTCTGATAACTCTCCAAATGTGTAGATAAATCGCGAAACGGATTAGACGTTGTTAATGCAAAATCCGTTGCACTTATTTGTCCGAAAGCAGTAAAATGGGCCGTAATAGCAGAATCTTGGACAATAAAATATTGCGGCGTAACCACCGTAGCTACAAAATAACCTGTATCAGGAACGGTAATCGAATAAAAACCATTGGCATCTGTAAAGACCTTATTGTTAGCCGATATTTTAACGGCAATATTAGCCATTCCTATTTCTGAGGAATCTTTTATTCCATTGCCATTTGCATCATAAAAAACATAGCCCGAAAACATAGGGAACGTCATACACTGCGCTATGTTATTAATAGGATTACATATCGGAAAACTTGATGGCATATTGACTGGCTTGTTGGGGATACAAGTAATATTGGTATTAGATAAAGATATGACTTGCATTCCGCTTGGCAAAAAAGGCAGACAGTATATCGGGTTGCCATGGCAGTATAAGGCCGATAAACTAGCAGGAAAGTTTTGTAACTCCTGCAACAGATTATTGGCACAATGTAAAATCTTTAATTGGCTGGGCAGAACGGGTAAGTTTTCTACCAAGTTATTAGGGAAATACAAGGTATTTAAACTACTTGGTAGCACGGCAGGCAAACTCGGAAGCGAATTATCAGAACAATACAAATGTTTAAGCATCGGCGGCAGTTCTGTAAGGCTGTTCATGGAGTTATTAGAACAATTCAAATACTCAAGACCTGCGGGTAAGGCGGGCAAGCTATCTACCATGTTGTTGGCATAATGCAAATACGTAAGTGTACTCGGCAATGTCGTCAGGCTTGTAAGCGCATTGGTATAACAAATTAAGGTTTTTAAACTATCTGGTAATGGCGGTAAACTTGTAAGCAAATTGCCATAACAGTTTAGCTCTTTTAGGTTCTTGAAATAACGCACACCTTCCAAATTAGCGATGTTTTTAACCGACACGTTCAGTAATGTATCTGTTAGAATAAGAGCGCAAGTAGTATCTAACTGCGAATCAGCATTAAAACAAGTCGGATATTTCACTTTTAGCGCATTCCTGAAATTGGCATCAGGAATGGTTACATACTGAGCAGCAACATTTTGGGCGCAAAGAGCCGCCCAGCAAAAAAGCAGGGTTGAGAACAGTTTTTTCATAAGATGACAGACGTTTAAATAAAAATAAATATATTTTTTTGTATCTTTCTTTGAGATAAAAAAGTGCGCGCCTTATTGTCGGAAACTCCTTTTGGGGAGAGGCAACTCAAAAGCACGCACTTGGATTTAAATTAATAAAGGTTTAATTAAGATATATTTGCTTATTAGTTAGAATTTAAAGTTGATTGAAGTGTTCACACCCATACTTCTACCGCGCACATTAGAACTTCCCGAAACAATGCGTTGCCAATATGGAGAAAGCACAAATTGCATACGTTCATTCAAAGACCAAACACCATTGAGCGATACATTAACGCCTGTATTCCATTCTCTTGCAGAGCGGTTCACGATTGTTTTTTGTTCTGCATTAGCATATGCCAAATGCCCTTGAAGATCGTATAGTGTAATATTTTTTACATAGTCAAGTGTCTGAATAGTAGTTGAATTCCGTATGGTAGCCCCTGCCGTAGCCGACAAACTAACATTCTTGTGCTCAAGGATTTGATACTGAAGCTGGATTGGAAGTTGTATGTGTTTTTGTTTTACAAAACTGGTTACCATTCCAAATGAAGTATCCGTAGAGGCTTGATTTATTGTATTGTATTTATTTTGAGCATAGAACAAACCAACTTCTACACTTAGTTTTTTAGACAACAGATAAGAGGCTTTTATACCAATCTGACCACCTTGTTCATTGAATGTTTTGGCCGACGATGAATTTCTATTTGTTGATTCGCTTGCCCCATAAGAAGCCACAAACCAAGTGCTATATTGACTTCCTGAATTGTAATTTTGTTGCTGCGACGCATTAAGAATTTGCGCACTTTCGGTATCGTTACTGGCACTGTTAGCGGATGGCGTTGTATTTATAACATTAGTTACATCAGGGTCTGAGTTAGAATCCCCACCGTCCTCTACTAAGCCATATTCTCCCATTTGCTTATATCTTGCAGCAGCTAAAAAATTTCTATTAAAGCCACGATTCAAATTGCCACGACCTCTTCCAGTATTGCTAGTGTTTAAGCTAACAAACTGTGCACCAGCACTTCCTTCTTCCACATAGCTAGATTGTATAGCCATTTGCGCAGTTTGTGCCAACAAATTAGTAGTCTGCGTACTCACAAACGCTTGAAATGGCGTATTCAGAAATTGAGGACGATTAGCTCCATTTACACTGATACCATTGGCAGCAGGCAAAGGAGTCGAACCATTGCTAGCAGAAGTAAGCGCGTTCCTAACCGAATGACGATAAGTCTTGAAAGTACGCGCTTTCCTCGCTAAAATAATTGGACGTTCATTTTTACCTTTTTCAGAGGTTTGGAGATAATCTAGGTTTGGAATTGTAGCACTGGAATTAATAATATTTATTTTTTCGGCACTAAAGGTTGGTTTATTGGTTTTATTTTCTTTGAGCGCGGCCATCGAAGCATTGCCTTTTCTGCCTGACTCAGGTTTATATACGTCAAGAGTGTTCGTGGAGTTGTCAATAGCAATGTGTTCTGTTTGGCTAGACTGTAACCAATACAGCGCAGAACCAGCACCTGTGAGCAAAAACAAGGCGATCAGCAGATTATACCATTTCTTCCACCAAGCTACGGGCATAGTGGTATCAAGGCGACGTTGCATGTCATCCCAACCTGATTGGTCAAACGGAAAGGCATACTCCTCCACACGCTCCCTTATTTTATCATCAAAAGAATTTCGCTCATTTTGCATAACGTTCGTAGATAGTGGGTTCTGTTTCTTTTATTATGAGTTGAAGTTTAGCACGCGCCTTCGCCAAATTAGCCCTAGACGTACTTTCTGTTATTTGCAATTGATCTGCAATTTCTTTATGTGAATAGCCTTCAATGGCGTATAAGTTAAACACCACTTTATAGACTGGTGGCAAATCCTGAATAATCCGAATGATGTCTTCTGCCGCAAAATGCTCTATTACATCGGGCGACACATTCACTTCTTCAGCAGCCTCAATATCCAATTGGTGCGCATACTGCCGATTTCGGCGAAAAGCATCTATCGCATTATTGACCATTATCCTACGAATCCACCCTTGCAACGAATGCTCAGGCTTGTACTCTTGGATATGCGCAAATACTTTCATAAAGCCATCATTAAGCATCTCCCCCGCCTCGTCCTTGCTGCTGGCGTAGCGCATACAAACAGACATCATTTGCCCGTAAAACTGCTGATAGAGCAATTTCTGTGCATTGCGGTCTTGTTTAGCACAAAGAGCCGCAAGTTTGCTGTCGTTTATATTTTGAGTAGAACTAGGCAATTTGTTATAGCGAGATATATTCCTAATTGGCTTTCTAACTACAAGACGCAAACAGCTACCCCAAACGCTGCCTGTGTTTGTAAAAAAAAAATTACTTTTTTTTAGAAGTGGCAAATATAGCCCAAAAAACACTATATTATTCAATAAAAAATTATTTTAAATCAAAAAAAATAGCACTGTGATGCCGTTTTTTTTTTATTTAGTTTTGCCCTAAATTTTATTTCAGCATACAGATACAATGAAAAATATAACAGAATCGGCCTCTCATTTCTCTAATCTGGAGCAAATGTCGGTGTCTGAACTATTGCACGGCATCAACTCCCAAGACCAAACCGTTCCGCTGGCCGTAGCGCAAGCCATTCCGCAAATAGAGTGCTTGGTAAATGCCATCGTAGAAAAAATGCGCGTGGGCGGACGTTTGTTTTATATCGGAGCTGGTACGAGTGGACGTTTGGGAATTGTGGACGCGTCCGAATGTCCGCCAACTTTTGGCGTGCCGCACGATTGGGTCATAGGCCTGATTGCAGGTGGTGATGGCGCGATTCGCAAAGCCGTTGAGTTTGCAGAAGACGACAAAGAACAGGCTTGGAAAGATTTGAATTTTTATGAAATAAATAAAAACGATGTAGTGGTGGGCATTGCCGCTTCGGGTCGCACGCCTTACGTGATTGGCGGACTGGAGATGTGCAACCAACACGGCATCACGACGGGAAGCATTAGTTGCAACCCTAACAGCGCACTATCAGCCGCCGCAAAATTTGCGGTAGAAGTAATCGTGGGGCCAGAATTTGTAACGGGCAGTACACGCATGAAAGCAGGCACAGCCCAAAAATTGGTGCTCAATATGATAACGACCAGCACCATGATACAACTTGGCCGCATCAAAGGCAACAAAATGGTTGATATGCAGCTTTCTAACCATAAACTCGTGGACAGAGGCCGCCGTATGTTGGCCGACGAACTGAATATTACAGCCGAAGAAGCCGCCCATTGGCTCGAAAAAGCAGGCAACGTGCGCCGCGCCATTGAGTTATATCAGCAAGAAAACAAGCATTAGGCCACATGATACCGATTAATTATTATTTGTATTTGGCGGCGTTTTTGTTTTCGGTGGGGCTGCTGCTTGTCATCGTAAAACGCCATGCCATCCTGATGCTCATGGGCATAGAACTCATGCTCAATGCCGCCAACCTTAATTTGGTTGCTTTTAGCCGCCAAGATTCGGCGCAAACAGGCGAAATTTTCGCGCTGTTTGTGATGGTAATCGCTGCTGCCGAAACAGCTGTGGCATTGGCCATACTGATATTGTTGTACCGCTACACGCAACAAACCGACCCAAGCACCTTTACGCATTTGCGCGACAGATAAAGTGTTTTTCATAGATTTTATTTACTTCAAAAGCCTAAAATATTCGAGTATCTAATAATTATAATATTTTAGGCTTTGTTGCGTTTTGGCTACAGAATTTTGCTCAATTCTAAAATTCTTTAACCTTAAGCATTAATAATTGAATGAAAAAATTATTTTTCTCACTGCTCTTCTTCTGGGCAGCTTTATGCACACAAAGCGCGTCGGCACAGTATGTAACTATTCCTGATGCAAATTTCAGGGCTCAACTAATGTCGATTTATTCGAGTTGTTTTAATTCTTCGGGGCAGTTGGATACCCTCTGCGCACAAAATTCGACGAATTATCAAATAAACGTATCATATAGTAATATCGCCAATTTGGAAGGTATTAAATACTTTAAGAACGTGAAAAATTTATATTGCAGTAACAACCAACTAACAAGTTTACCAAACTTGCCAAGTGGTTTGCAAACGTTAGACTGCGGTTCTAATCAGCTCACAAGTTTGCCTGCATTGCCGAGTGGTTTACAAACGTTAGACTGCGGTTCTAATCAGCTCACAAGTTTGCCTGCATTGCCGAGTGGTTTACAAAATTTAAACTGCTATTATAATCAGCTCACAAATTTGCCTACGCTTCCTGTTAGTTTACAATATTTATCTTGTCAGGATAATCAATTGACGAGCTTACCAACATTACCAAGTGGTTTGCATTCATTAAACTGTTATTATAACCAGCTAACAAGTTTGCCTACATTGCCAAGTGCTTTGAGTTATTTGGCCTGCTCTAATAACCAATTAACGAGCTTACCAACATTACCAAGTGGTTTAAATTATTTATCTTGTCAGAACAATCAATTGACGAGCTTACCAACATTACCGAGTGGTTTAAATTATTTATCTTGTCAGAACAATCAATTGATAAGTTTACCAGCGTTACCGAATAGCTTACGCTATTTATATTGTCAGAACAATCAATTAACAAGTTTGCCAACACTGCTCTCTAATTTAGTTGAGTTATATTGCAATGATAATCAATTGAGTAGTTTGCCAATACTTCCCAATGGCCTTAGTTTTTTAATATGTTATAATAATCCTTTAAACTGTTTGCCTCTATTACCACCCAATTTGTGGCATATTTCGGTAACTAATACTAATATTTCTTGTATTCCGAACAGTACGCCGAATTTGGTAGCTCTCATAAATGGCGACTCTCTTAGTCCAACATCTTTACCTCCTATTTGCAACCCAACCAACAACAGTGAGCAATGTAATGTGTATCCTAAATTCTTGGGCTATACATTTTTAGATGCCAATAATAATGGCATTAAAGATGCCTCCGAAAGTGGGGTTGCTTATGTAAAAGTTACCATAGGTAATGGTATTAGTGTGTATTCAGATAATAATGGTTATTATGAAATAGCAGTGCCAGATACAGGTACATTTACGGCCTCTGTTCCTGCTGCACCACTGTATTTTACATTTACTCCTGCCTCACAAACTGTTCATTTTACTGCTTTTGGACAGGTTAGTTTGACTAATTTCGGACAGGCTTCCAATTTACTGGTCAATGATTTAAAAGTTAATTTAACAAATTCGCGCAATGTTCGCTCTGGTTTTGGCTTAGATTTTACGATAGATTATGCCAATCAAGGTACCTTAGCTTCTAATGGTGTAGTGAAGTTTCTAAAACCTGCTTTATATACTATAGACTCTACTTCACTTGAAGGCTATATTGTAAATAACGATACGCTTATTTGGAATGTAGGAAATTTGACGATTGGTGCTACAAATAAAATCATTGTATATGGAACTGTTTCGACTGCTGCTGTTTTAGGAAGTAGTATGCTATTCTGGGCAGGCATTCAAGGCAATAACCCAGAAGAAACTCCCGAAAATAATGTCAAAACGTTAAATCTTACGGTGGTAGGTTCTTTTGACCCCAATGACAAACAAGCTCGCCCAGAAATTAGTCCTGCGCAAATCGCTGCTGGCGAGTACATTGATTATATCATTCGTTTTCAAAATACAGGTACTGATACCGCTTTCACCGTCGTAATTGCGGACACTTTAGCCAATACTTTGCAAACCAATACGTTAGAGGTTGTTTCTTCTTCGCACAATGTTCGTACAAGTTTGAATGGAAGCGTAGTGTATTTTGAGCATCTGAACATCCTGTTACCAGACAGCAACGTAAACGAAAAAGCAAGTCATGGTTTTGTGAGTTTCCGCATCAAACCTAAAGTTAGCTTAGCAGTGGGGGCTACGGTTTCTAACAAAGCCGCTATTTACTTTGACTACAATGCGCCAGTGATTACCAATACGGCCGTTACGAAGAAAGTACAAAATACAACAGGTATTTTTGATAAAATCAATAAAACCCTGTCAGTTTACCCGAACCCAGTGGAAAATGGCGTGTTGTACGTGCCAAACATGGTGGGTGCAGCGGCTACGCTTACAAGTCTTGAAGGCAAAGAGTTGCGCAACTGGTCGACTATCGGCGAAAGCGTTTCATTGGAAGGCATCGCGCAAGGCATGTACTTGTTGAAAGTGACGCAAAAAGGCGAAACTCGTACCGCCAAAGTAATGGTGAAGTAGTCTAACTTTGAATAATTTTAATAAAAGACAAAGTCTATATATTTGAATATATAGACTTTGTCTTTTATTTTTTTGCAAATATCCTTGTTTGTTGTTATTTTATAGTTTATTATTGCGAAAAAATTAACTTAATTTAATAAACTTTTACATTTATGAAAAAAACAATCGCAACACTGTCTTTGCTCATGGCAGGACTTTTCGCGCAGCACGAGGCCCAAGCGCAGTATGTAACACTGCCCGATACGAATTTTAGGAACCGTATGCGTTTAATCTATCCAGAATGTTTTAACGCAGTTGGAGATTTGGATACGGTGGCCGCAGCAAATGCTGAAAATTCGACCTGTGATATCTCTGGACTTAGTAGCCAAGCTGTCACGGGTATTCATTACTTTAAAAATATCATATTTCTATCTTTTACGTACAACACAATATCTACCTTACCAAGATTACCATATAATCTACAGATTTTGAGTTTTACGCAAGCGAATTTTCTCACCCCTTCTGAGCTCATAATTCCTACGTCAGTAAAGCAGCTAGAATATATTTCATGTAATCTTAGTGTATTACCAACATTACCGAGTGGACTAACAGCCATAAGTTTACGAAATAACCCTAATCTAAATTTCTCCTCATTACCTCCGCTGCCAAATAATAATTTTAGTCAAATTGATTTGTCTTACAACAATTTAAGTGAATATCCTTCCAATTTCATAGGGCAACAAGGATCGTTACAGAACCTTTATTTGAATAATAACCAACTAACAAGCCTTCCTAATTCGTTAGAATTAGGGGGAGATGTTAACTTTAATGTTAATTATAACCAATTAACAAGTATTTCTTCTGGTCATTACTACGCTTTAAGCTGTTCTAATAATCAGATCACAAGCTTAAACGGGGTTAGTGTTGTCAATTCTTTGAATTGTTCTAATAACCCAAATCTTACTTGTTTACCTTATTTGAACCCATATTATTTTCAATCTCTTAATATAAGTGGTACGGGCATCACTTGTTTACCTAACAAACCTGTTAGTCTAAATTCTAATCTACCTATTTGTAACCCAACTAATAATCCGAACAGTTGCCCAAGCTTTCCGTATGCTATAAAAGGAAAAGCCTATAAAGATTTGAATAATAATGGCTCTTATGAAGACAATGAGCCTATAGTAAATGCTGCTGTGAAAGTAAATGGCCATAGCTGGGTGGGCTATAGTTATAACAATGAATACCAAGTTGACATTGATACAGCTGGTAGTTATAATATTTCACTTGCATCTTCATTGCCTTATTGGACGGCTATCATCAGCCCAACAACTCCTGCAGATTTATATATGTATGGAGATATTGCCACGCGAGACATTAGATTAGTGGCCAACCAAACAGCTAAAGACCTTTGGATATATCAATCTCTTGGTACTTCTCGTCCAGGTTTTAACAATACAATAGCGATTATCTATCAAAATATAGGTACAGTATCTGCCAATGCCACAGTTAAGTTCTTGAAACCTGCTGGTTTTAGTGTAGATTCTGCGTCAGTATCTGGCTATACAGCAAGCGGAGATACCCTTATTTGGAATGTAGGAAACCTTGATATAGACCAAAAAGGTGTAATTTTGATTTATGGTAAAATTGCTACCAATGTAGCTTTAGGCACAGAATTGGCGTTTAATTCTTGGGTGAACATGAGCGACACACAAGAGCAAACCCCAACCAACAACCATTCCTTAGCGACCAGCATCGTTACAGGTTCTTTTGACCCTAACGACAAACAAGCGCGCGAAGCGATTAGTCCGGCGCAAATAGCTGCTGGCGAGTATATTGACTATACCATTCGTTTTCAAAACACAGGTACAGACACGGCTTTTACCGTCGTAATTGCCGATACTTTGGAAAGTAATTTGCAAGCCAATACTTTAGAAATGGTAGCATCTTCGCACAATGTTCGTACAAGTATGAAAGGAAACGTAGTTTATTTTGAGCATTTGAATATCCTGTTGCCAGACAGCAACGTAAACGAAAAAGCAAGTCATGGTTTCGTGAGCTTCCGCATCAAGCCGCAAACGAACTTGGCTTTGGGCACGAACATTTCTAACAAAGCAGCGATTTACTTCGACTACAACGCGCCAGTAATCACCAACACCGCCGTTACGAAAGTACA